>NZ_JBVVAK010000007.1:0-132563 GCF_055792825.1 Microvirga sp. GN3 | reverse complement strand
GGCCGAAGGCTGAAGACCCTCAGGGGCCTCACACCCTACGAGTTCATCTGCAAATGCTGGACACAGGAGCCCAAACGCTTCACCTTTGACCCGGTCCATCAAATGCCGGGACTGAACACCTAGGTAATCCAGAGAGTGTCTCAAGAGCCTTGGGTGTTAGGGGGATGGTCCTTGGGTGTCCGTTCTTGGTTTTCAAGATGGCGAGGGTCCGAGCCTTCCAATCAATGTCCTGCCACTGAACTGAGAGCAGTTCGCCTCTTCTCATGCCAGTTTCGACCGCAAGAGTGATGAGGGGGCGGAGATACCAAGCCGTATTGGTATTTAGAGCATTAAGGAGTTTGGTGAGGTCATCGTGAGGGAGGCGTCTTGAGCGCGCCTTAGCAGCCTCCGGCAATTTGATTTCCAGTATGGGATTGCACGGCAACGGGATACCCCATTCTCTCTTAGCAAGGGCAAAGCAGTGTTGGAGGATCGCAAGCTCGCGCCTCACGGTGGCCGATTGGACGAGCGAAAGGCGGTCATCGCGATAATTAGCCGCTGAGGCTGGAGAGAGTTTGCTCAAGGAAACCTTTGCTATCTTGTGGGCCAAGAGAGTTGCGAGGCGATAGCGCTCTGGGTCTGCTCCACGCTTTGTCGGCGTTACCGTGTCCCGATAGCGGCGCAATAGATCAGCAACGGTGAGGCCTTTGAGTTCCCGTGTGGAGGTCGGAGCCTCTGCGCGGTCGATAGACCTCTCCTGGTCCCTCGCCCACGCCTGAGCATCAGCCTTGGAATCGAACGTCTTTGAGAGGGGAGAGTAGCCCTCACGGCGCACCTGTGCCTGCCAAGAGGAGCCGCGCTTACGAATGGAAGCCATACTTGTGATCCGTCTAGCTGTGACAACGCTGTGACAGATCGATCAATTTGGTGGTGGGAGGGCCTTAGCTCTGTTCGGGAAATCCTAGTGATTTCCTCGTGTTAGAGCTTGGTGGAGCTGAGGGGATTCGAACCCCTGACCTCTGCAGTGCGATTGCAGCGCTCTCCCATCTGAGCTACAGCCCCGGTCGATTGAATCGAGCCAAGTGGCGCAAGTTTTAGGCTCCCTGGCTTTGGTCTGTCAATCGGCCGGCGACAGGCTGGCAACGGCAATCGGAGGGGAAGTGGCAGCCGGCCGAGGCGGTTATGGGTTGTTCAGCTTCGCTTCAATCGTTACATGAGCAAAGCCGATCCCTGACAGGTTTCCTCATGAGCTCCCTGATTACTGTCATTCAAATAGCCCTGCAGCTCTATACCTATCTCATCGTCGCCTCGGCGATCCTGAGCTGGTTGGTCGCCTTCAACGTGGTCAACACCCGCAATGATTTCGTCCGCTCGATCTGGAACTTTCTGGATGCGGTGACCGAGCCGGCCCTGCGGCCGATCCGGAAGATCCTGCCCAATCTCGGCGGCGTCGACATTTCGCCCATCATCCTGATCCTGCTGATCATTTTCATCCAGAACATCCTGGACCGCATAAAGTACCAAGTTCCGGGCTGGGCGCTTTAAACGCGGCGCCATGCCCTGGAGCATCCGCCCGGACGGCCTCGCGGTCCGGGTGCGCGTGACGCCCCGGGGCGGGCGGGATGCCATCGACGGCATCGAGACTCTCTCCGATGGCAGGCCGGTCTTGAAAGTCCGGGTCAGGGCGGTGCCGGAGGATGGGGCGGCCAACGAGGGTGTCCGACGCCTGCTCGCCAAGGCGCTCAAGGTTCCCGCCTCGGCGGTGAGCCTCGAGGCGGGCGCCACGGCCCGGCGGAAAACCTTTGCGATCTCAGGCGAGGGGGAAAAGCTTGCCGCTGCCCTCGCCGCACTGACAGGACGGACAGAGCCATGAGCGCCACGATCATCGACGGAAAAGCCTATGCCGAAGGCCTGCGTGGGCGCATTGCCCATGCGGTCAAGGCCCTGTCGGGGCAGGGCGTCACGCCGGGCCTTGCGGTGGTCATCGTCGGTGAGGATCCGGCGAGCCAGCTTTATGTGAAGAACAAGGCGCGCCAGACCGTCGAGGTCGGCATGCGCTCCTTCGAACATAAGCTGCCCGCCTCCACCAGCGAGGCGGAGCTTCTCGGTCTCGTCGCGCAGCTCAATGCTGATCCGGCGGTGGACGGCATTCTCGTGCAATTGCCGCTGCCGAAGCAGATCGATGCGCAGAAGGTGATCGAGGCCATTGATCCGGCGAAAGACGTGGACGGTTTCCATCCCATCAATGCCGGCCGGTTGATGACCGGCGTGCCCGGACTCGTCTCCTGCACGCCCTTGGGCTGCCTGCTGCTGGCGCAATCGGTGCGGCGGGATCTCTCCGGCCTCAACGCGGTCGTGGTCGGGCGCTCCAACATCGTCGGCAAGCCCATGGCGCAATTGCTCATCGCCCAGAGCTGCACGGTGACGGTGGCCCATTCGAAGACAAAGGATCTTCCGCAAGTCTGCCGTAACGCGGACCTTCTCATCGCCGCCGTTGGCCGGCCCGAGATGGTGCGCGGCGATTGGGTCAAGCCCGGCGCCATCGTGATCGATGTGGGCATCAACCGGGTGCCGAACCCGGCCGCCGGCGAGGGCAAGACCAAGGTGGTCGGTGATGTGGCTTACGCGGAAGCGGCCAAAGTCGCTTCCGCCATCACGCCGGTGCCGGGCGGCGTCGGCCCCATGACCATCGCTTGCCTGCTGCGCAACACGCTGGAGGCCGCCTGCCTGCGACGCGGCCTCACCATGCCGGCGGTGGATTTCGCCGCCTAATCAGTTCGCCGCAAAGCAGTAGAACAGGCCGGCGCCGCCGGTGCCGCGCAGAGCGTCCTGGCTGCAGCCGCCACGGCTCGCGTGCGACGAGTTCCAGGACTTGGCCGGCGGCGACTCGTCCAGGCCCCTACGGTCATGGTGGCCCATCATGGCCGCGCCCTCGGTGCCGCTCTTCGCCCAGTTGCCGCAGGTCATGTCCTGATTGCCCGCGAACGCGGTGCCATCGGGCTGCGAGCCGGTGAGGATGTCGTGCTGGTTCGGCTGGTCGCCGCCGCCCTTCACTATCTCGCCCTTCTCGGTCAGGGCCGTCTGCTTGGTGAGGTTGTTGCTGGCTCCGTGCAGGTCTGCCACGTCCTTCGCAATGACCACGCCCTTGGCGTTCTGCCACGGGCCGCGTCCGATGCGGTCCTTGGCGTTGACAGCCGTCGCGCCGCCCATCGCCTGGGTCGAAAGATAGGCCCGCCACATCTTGCCGCGAATGCCCGCGGCTTCGGCCAGGGTCTGACAATGCCGGTCCGCGCCTTCGAGCCCGCCGAGATCCGCACCCTTGCCGGAGCCGACGCTGGTGACGAAGAACGTGGTCTCCTGGACACTTTGCGCTTGGGCGGCGCCGATGGGCGCCAAGGTCACAAGGCCGATGGCGGCGATAAGCGATAGGCGTTCCATTCCACGCATTGCTTCCTCCTTGATGAGTCGGGCCGTCCTTGTTCGAGACGGACGGCTCTACAGACAATCCCGTGAGGATCATCATTCCATCCTCACGGCGTTTTGAAGGCGGGCAGGCGTGAATTCCTAGAGCGATCCGTCACGCTTCTTTGCGCAAATGCTCCACAAGTTGGCGTGCGGACGGCGGCAGGTCTTTTAATGATCGAATGCAGAGCGTGAGATCGCGGGCGGCCCAGGCATCTTCCAGTTCGACCGGGATGATGGCCGTGGTGCGGGCGGCGCGGCGGGCCGTGGTCTCTGGCACGATGCCGAGGCCGACACCGGCCTCCACCATGCGGCAGACGGCGTCGAAGCTGCGCAGCTGCACCCGCAGGCGGATGGGCTTTCCGATACGCGTTGCCTTGCCGGCAAGGAAGCGCTGGAGGGCGCTTGCGCGGTCGAGCCCGACGAAGTTGTGGTCCAGCACTTCCGCAAAGGGAATGCTCGCCTTGGAGGCGAGGAGATGTCCCTTCGGCACGACTAGCACGAAGCGGTCGCTGCGAAAGGGATAGGTCTCGAGCCGTCCCGTATCGACCGTGCCCGCCACGATGCCGAGATCGCCGACGCCTTCGGCGATCAGGCCCACGATCTCGTCGCTCAGTCGCTCCTCCAGGTCGATGGAGACATGGGGGTGCTCGGCGAGAAAGGCGCCGAGCGCCTCGGGTAGGAACTCGGTCAGCGCATTGGTGTTGGAGAGAATCCGGATCTGACCAGTGAGCCCGCCCGTGTAGGAGCCCAGGTCTTCCCGCAGGCGTTCGGCCTGGGCCAATAGCGCACGGGCATGCTGGAGCAGGGTCCGGCCGGCGGGTGTGGGGGTAACACCCTGACGGTTGCGCAGGAGGAGGGGAGCGCCGAGAGACTTTTCCATGTTCCGGATGCGGGTGCTTGCCGCCGCCAGCGCCAGATGGGCCCGTTCGGCCCCATGGGTGATGCTGCCGGCCTCGACCACATGCCGGAAGAGGCTCAAGTCCGTCAGATCGAATTGCATGAGGCTTCCTTCGTCATCCGCGAAGGTAGATAAGAATAATTAAAAATTGTGCAGTAAGCGAGCCTGGATCTATCTTCGCGGCTGACGAAGTGTGTCCTGATGTAGCCTTCTTGGGCCGAAGACACATTGCGGTGTTGCCGCGCATCAGATACGAGCCATTCCAAACTAAGGGCGACCGATCGTCGCCGACCAGGAGTGTATACCATGGCAGAGGCGAAAGTGGCCCCCAGGCCCCTGTCCCCGCATCTTCAGATCTATCGGTGGAGCTGGACCATGGCGATGTCCGTCGCCCACCGTCTCACAGGACTTGCGCTCTATGGCGGCATCGCGCTTTTCGCCATCTGGCTCGTGGCCCTGGCCTCCGGGCCTTCGGTATTTGACGCCGTGCAATGGTTCTTTGGCTCGCCCCTCGGGTACCTGATCCTCTTCGTCTACACCTGGATTCTGATGCACCACATGCTGGGCGGCGTGCGCCACCTCGTGTGGGATTTCGGCTACGGCATGGAGCCGGAGCAGCGCATCAACATGGCCCGCTTCACCCTCGTCGGCTCGGTCGCGCTCACGCTGGCGATCTGGGTCGTCGCCTTCATCGCTTTCTAAAGGAGCAGGACCCATGGCCGACAACAGGGCTGATACCCGCGTTTCCATGCGCACCCCGCTCTCCCGCGTGAAGGGCCTCGGCCCTTCCGGGCATGGCGTCGAGCATTGGTGGATCCACCGCGTCACGGCGGTGTCGAACGTCCCGCTCGTCATCGCCTTCGTGATCATCATCGCGGCGCTTGCCGGCTCCCCCTCCTATCAGGAGGCGATCGCCGTCATCTCGCACCCGCTGATCGCGATCATCCTGATCCTCGCGGTCATCTCGGTCACGAACCACATGCGTCTCGGCATGCAGATCGTCATCGAGGACTACGTCCACGACAAGGGCCTGAAGATCATCGCCGTCATCGCGAACAATTTCTACGCCGTGATCATCGGGGTGGCCTGCCTCTACGCCATCCTCAAGGTCAGCCTCGGCCGCATCTTGCTTTAAGGAATTCTCTCATGGCTCAAGCAACGAACGGCGCCGCCGTCAACGGCAAGGCCTATACCATCATCGACCACACCTTCGACGTGGTGATTGTGGGCGCGGGCGGCGCGGGCCTTCGCGCCACGGTCGGCTGTTCGCAGGCCGGCCTTCGCACCGCCTGCATCACCAAGGTGTTCCCGACCCGCTCGCACACGGTGGCCGCGCAGGGCGGCATCTCCGCCTCGCTCGGCAATATGGGTCCGGACGATTGGCGCTGGCACATGTACGACACCGTGAAGGGCTCGGACTGGCTCGGCGACCAGGACGCGATCGAGTATCTCGTCCGCAACGCGCCCGCCGCCGTCTACGAGCTGGAGCACTGGGGCGTTCCCTTCTCCCGCACGGCCGAGGGCAAGATCTACCAGCGTCCCTTCGGCGGCATGACGACCGAGTTCGGCAAGGGCACCGCGCAGCGCACCTGCGCGGCCGCCGACCGCACCGGCCACGCGATCCTGCACACGCTCTACGGTCAGGCCGTTCGCAACCAGACCAACTTCTTCATCGAGTATTTCGCCCTCGATCTGATGATGGATTCCGACGGCCGCTGCATCGGCGTCGTGGCGCTCAACCAGTCGACCGGCGAGATCCACCGCTTCCGCGCCCACATGACGATCCTCGCCACGGGTGGCTATGGACGCGCCTATTTCTCCGCCACCTCGGCCCATACCTGCACGGGCGACGGCAACGCCATGGTGCTGCGCGCCGGCCTGCCGCTGCAGGACATGGAGTTCGTGCAGTTCCACCCGACCGGCATCTACGGTTCGGGCTGCCTCATCACCGAGGGCGCGCGCGGCGAGGGCGGCTACCTCACCAACTCGGAAGGCGAGCGCTTCATGGAGCGCTATGCGCCCTCCGCCAAGGACCTCGCCTCCCGTGACGTGGTCTCGCGCGCGATGACCATGGAAATCCGCGCCGGCCGCGGCGTCGGCAAGAACAAGGACCACATCTATCTCCACCTCGATCACCTCGACCCGAAGATCCTGCACGAGCGCCTGCCCGGCATCTCGGAGAGCGCGAAGATTTTTGCGGGCGTCGACGTTACGAAGGAGCCGATCCCGGTCCTGCCGACCGTCCACTACAACATGGGCGGCATCCCGACGAACTATCACGGCGAAGTGCTGACGCTCAAAAACGGCAACCCGGACACGGTGGTGCCGGGCCTGATGGCGCTCGGCGAAGCGGCCTGCGTGTCCGTGCACGGCGCGAACCGCCTCGGCTCGAACTCGCTCATCGACCTCGTGGTGTTCGGCCGCGCGGCGGGCCTGCGCTGCGCCGGAATCCTGGAGCCGAATGCCCGCCATGCGGACCTGCCGAAATCTGCCGACGAGCTCGCGCTCTCGCGCCTCGACAAGTTCCGCTATGCCAAGGGCTCGACCTCGACCGCGGATCTGCGCCTGCAGATGCAGAAGACCATGCAGAACAACTGCGCGGTGTTCCGCACCGGCGAGGTTCTGGAAGAAGGTGTGAAGCTCATCCACGACGTGTGGAACGCCGCCGCCGACATCAAGGTCACGGACCGTTCGCTGATCTGGAACACAGACCTTCTCGAGACGCTGGAGTTCGACAACCTGATCGGACAGGCGGTCGTCACCATGGAGGGTGCTGCGAACCGTCAGGAATCCCGCGGCGCGCACGCCCGCGAGGACTTCTCCGAGCGCGACGACAAGAACTGGATGAAGCACACCCTGGCCTGGCTCGATGACACCTCTCACAAGGTGACCCTCGATTACCGCCCGGTGCACACCTACACCATGTCGAACGACATCCAGTACATCGAGCCAAAGGCGCGAGTTTACTAAGGATGCCCCTGAAGTTTTCGACCAGATCAGTCGCAGCTAATGCAGTCCGGAAACTAAAAAAGCGTTCTGGACTGCATGAGGTTGAAGAGCGCCTTGGATCTGAACTGATATGGGCGATCCATGAGGACTCCCAAAAACTAAATCACAGGGACATACATTACTCAGTCAGGAATTGGATGATCCTCTTCGATGAGCTCATCCATATATACCTGTGCTTCCATCTGGCTCTACTCGACGGAGTTTTTGAGAAAAAGGGTAAAGTTAAGCTCGAGCAGAAAGTATATGCAACGCTGCTGGGCTCTGTTGTGTCCCAAATGCTTGCAATTCGTTCATTAGTTTTGCTTGGGCATGACGTATCTGCAAAGAACTCAACTCGCCTATTAGGCGAATACTTGGATCTAGTTGAATACCTTCTTCTTGATCCAAGTTTGTGTGCCGAATTTCATAAGATGCAAACGCCCGAAGAGGCGAATAAGTTTTGGCACGAGCACATTGCCAAACGCAAACTTAGAAAGAAGTTGGTAGCATTCAGAAAGAAAATTTGGCCAGATCGACAGGACTGGATCGATAGCCTGGAAGAACGGCGACTTGATGAGTCTAAAGTTCTATCAGCCTCTGCTCATCTATCAATGATAGCTAGCTTTATGACAATTGTCAGTGGTGGCTACGTCAAACGAGCAGGAACGGGCGCATTTGGAAATGTAGACATTAACTCGGTAAGGACCTTGCGGTTTTGCTTCTTTATTTCCTGCGAAGTGCTTGAGGTAATATATGGCTCCGGGATTATCGACTTGGCTGACCGTGATACTGAGCGAATTAAACATTTCATCGATGTAGCTGAGCAAAGTCTCGAATTCGTCGGGGAACTATTCGTCTACGCTCTTGAAAACCAAGACAAGGCAATGCTGTCGGCTCCGGATAGCGCATCTAAACAGGCAAGAAACTGATATGGCCCAGTTCCAACTTCCCAAGAATTCCCGCTACACCGAAGGCAAGGCCTGGCCGAAGCCGGCGGGTGCCTCCAACGTTCAGGAATTCCGCATCTATCGCTGGAACCCGGATGACGGGCAGAACCCGCGCATCGACACCTATTATGTCGACCGCGACGATTGCGGCCCGATGGTTCTCGACGCGCTTTTGTGGATCAAGAACAACGTCGACTCGACGCTGGTCTTCCGTCGCTCCTGCCGCGAAGGCATCTGCGGTTCCTGCGCCATGAACATCATGGGCGGCAACACGCTCGCCTGTACGCTCGGCATCGACGATTGCGCATCGGACTCGATCAAGATCTATCCGCTGCCGCACATGCCGGTGCTGAAGGATCTGGTGCCGGATCTCACGAGTTTCTTCGCCCAGCATGCTTCCATCGAGCCCTGGCTTCAGACCGAGACGCCGGCGCCTGAAAAGGAATGGCGTCAGACTCCGGAGGAGCGCTCGAAGCTCGATGGCCTCTACGAGTGCATTCTCTGCGCCTGCTGCACCACCTCCTGCCCGAGCTATTGGTGGAACGGCGACCGCTTCCTTGGCCCGGCGGCCCTTCTGCAGGCCTATCGCTGGCTCATCGACAGCCGCGACGAGGCCACCGGCGAGCGCCTCGACAACCTGCACGATCCGTTCCGGCTCTATCGCTGCCACACGATCATGAACTGCGCCAACACTTGCCCCAAGGGCCTGAACCCGGCGAAAGCCATCGCCGAGATCAAGAAGATGATGATCGCGCGGGCCGTGTGACGTTTACGTCGGTGACGTTTCCTTGCAACATCTTCGCGAAAAGGCGCCACAGGCGCCTTTTTTTGTGGCTTGTGATCTCATATGTCGTAACTGGAACAATGTTGGCCTGGGTTCATATTCCTCCTTATAGCCTAGGCCGCGTGATCAACCGTCCCAAGGGGCGGCCCCGTATGCGAGGATCAAGATGACGAAGCCGATTTGGCTGACAATGGCTGTGATGTGCTCCGCCCTGGCGCTCAGCGCGTGCTCCTCGACCCGTCTCGGCGGACCGCCGATCCGTGGCGCAGCCGCGGCGCCGATCACCGAGGCTCCGCCGGTCGAGGCGGTGCCGTCCGGCCCCATCGAGGCGTCGCCGCTGCCGCCGATCGCCGGCGCGCCGACAGTTCCCGATCCGATGGCTCCTCCCGGCGGCACCGATATCGCCGGTCTGCCGCCCGCGCCTCCGCCGCCGACCTTCGGAGGGGCTGCGCCTGCGGCACCCGCGCCCGCTCCGACACCGTCGAGCCGCACCGCCATGGTCGGCAACTGGAACGTCCAGACGTCCGGCGGTTCCTGCCGCGTCCAGCTCTCGAGCTCGCCCGCGCTCGATCTCTACCGGGCCTCGGCCTCCGGTTGCTCGAACCAGGATCTGTCCAAGGTCAATGCCTGGGACTACCGCGACGGCGAGGTTTATCTCTACCAGACAGGCGGTTCGGTGGCAGCGCGCCTGCGCGGCTCGTCCTCGTCGCTCAGCGGCGTCCTCGCCAAATCCGGCGCGCCGCTGACTCTCTCGCGTTGATTGCGTGTTTTCCCCCTTACGAGGAGGGATGAAGGCCGGGACGTAAAGTCAGAGCGTTGCTTTGATCAGCAGTGGCAGGCTCTTTACCTCGTCATCCCCGGACTTGTTCCGGGGATCCACGCCTTTTAGACGCTGCGGTTCCTAAGACGTGGATGGCCGGGACAAGCCCGGGGATGACGGGAAGGTCTCATCCAATTAATCCCCCGCCCTTGCCGCTCCCCGCAAAGGAGAGCGGAGACGCAGTGCAGGGCTTTTGATGCGCCTGCCTCCTACGAACGGGCCGGCTTCCGGCAAAATTCAGACTTGAAGGCGTTTGCGCTCCAAGGCAGGGAGAGGTATCGATCATCCCGTGAACGACACCTCCTTCTCCTCGCCTCATTCCATCACTGCCCGCTACAGCGCCCTCGTCGCCTCGGGTGCCATCGAGCGCGATCCGGCGCAGGTGGCGCTGCTCAGGCGGCTCGAGGCGCTGGCCGAGAGCCTCGCCAATCATCGTCTCGCCCGCAAGCCCAGCGCGCTCGGCTGGCTCTTCGGCAAGAAGAGCGCGGAGACGCCGAAGGGCCTTTACGTCTGGGGTTCGGTCGGGCGCGGCAAGACCATGCTGATGGACCTGTTCTTCGAGGCGCTGACCGTGAGGCGAAAGCGCCGGGTCCATTTCCATGCCTTCATGGCCGATGTGCACGAGCGCATCCATGCCTATCGCCAGAAATTGAAGACCGGTCAGGTCACCGGTGACGATCCCATCGGTCCCGTGGCGGAGGCGCTGGCCGACGAGGCCTGGGTGCTCTGCTTCGACGAGTTCACCGTTACCGACATCGCAGACGCCATGATCCTCGGGCGCCTGTTCACGGCGCTTTTCGCCCGCGGAGTCGTGGTGGTTGCCACTTCGAACGTAGAGCCCGACCGGCTCTACGAGGGCGGCCTCAACCGCTCGCTCTTCCTGCCCTTCATCGGGTTGCTGCAGGAGCGGATGGCGGTGGTGAAGCTCGAATCCCGCACGGATTTCCGGCTTGAGAAGCTCGCCGGAAGTCCCGTCTTCTACACACCCGCAGACAACCACGCCCATCTTTGCCTGACCCGCGCTTTCAAGAGCCTGACCGGTCGCGAGCAGGGCAAGCCGCTGACCCTGACCGTCAAGGGACATCCCGTCGAAGTGCCGCAGGCGGCAGGCGGCGTGGCGCGTTTTTCCTTCTCGGATCTCTGCTCAAAGCCCTTGGGCGCCGCCGATTACCTCACCGTCGCCGAGGAGTTTCACACGGTCGTCCTCGAAAACATCCCCAAAATGTCCTTCGAGCGGCGCAACGAGGCGAAGCGCTTCATTCTGCTCATCGATGCTCTCTACGACGCTCACGTAAAGCTCCTGGCCTCCGCCGAGGCCGAGGTGCATGAGCTCTATCATGCGGATTCCGGGCGCGAGGCCTTCGAGTTCGACCGCACCGTCTCCCGTCTCATCGAGATGCGGTCGGAGGAATACCTGTCCCTGCCGCATGGGCGCTCGGATTCGGAAGCTTCCGGCGACACGACGGGACTTGCCGAGACATGAAGCGGCCGGCTGGCGCATCGTTGCGGGCTGCGGAGGCCGCTCCGGCCGACACCCGGCTTCTCGCCATTGCCGCCGACCAGCTCAAGGAATTCGGGCCCAAGCACATCACGGTCGTCGGCATTGCCGATGCCGCCGGCATGACCCATGCCAATGTCTATCGCTACTTTGCCAACAAGGCGGCTCTCATCGATGCGGTGGCAGGGCAATGGCTGCGGGAGATGGAGGCCGCCATCGCCGACGTTGCGGATTCCCCCGATCCTGCCGACGACAAGCTGGAGCGCCTGATCCAGGCTTGGGCCCGCCTCCACCGGGATCTCCTGAAGGAAGACCGGCATCTCTTCGACGTCTATTGCACGGCCACCGAGACGGCGCGTCCTCTCATCCGCAAGCACCGGGCCCGGATGCGCCTGCTGATCGAGCGGGTTCTGGACGAGGGGATCACGACCAGCAAGTTCGACCCCCGGGATCGGGAGAAGGCCCATGCCTTCATTACGGATTCCGTCTATCGCTTCATCAATCCGTTGACGGTTCGCCTGGATGCAGATGTCCCTCAGGACATCCTCGACCAGCGTCTCGCCACCATGATCCGGGTCGTCTTGCGGGCCCTGGCGAACGGTAGCGTGTAACGTTAGTTACAAATTTCAAAAAATGTAACAAGAAAATTAGAGCGGCTTCGAAGCGATCAAGCTGCTGTAATAACAAAGTATTTTTGAACGGTTAAGCTTGTTGCGACTTTTCCGAAGGCTCAAAGCGTTGCCCGTTAACCTTTTGGTCGCTTGATGGCGGCCCATCTCTCATGGCAAACAGCGCCACCTCAAAAAGGCTCCTGCCAAAAAACCCAAGGACAGACCATGGCCCGGAAAAAGATCGCGCTCATCGGTGCAGGCCAGATCGGCGGAACGCTCGCCCATCTCGTCGGCTTGAAGGAACTCGGCGACGTCGTTCTCTTCGACATCGCGGAAGGTATTCCCCAGGGCAAAGGTCTCGATATCGCCGAATCCGCGCCGGTCGACGGGTTCGATGCCAAGTACAAGGGCGCGAATGACTACGCCGCCATCGAAGGCGCCGACGTGATCATCGTCACCGCCGGCGTGCCGCGCAAGCCCGGCATGAGCCGCGACGACCTCATCGGCATCAACCTCAAGGTCATGGAAGCGGTCGGCAACGGCATTAAGCAATATGCCCCGAACGCCTTCGTCATCTGCATCACCAACCCGCTCGACGCCATGGTGTGGGCGCTGCAGAAGTTCTCGGGCGTGAAGCCTGAGAAGATCGTCGGCATGGCCGGCGTGCTCGACTCGGCCCGCTTCCGTCACTTCCTAGCCGAAGAGTTCAACGTGTCGGTCGAGGACGTGACCGCCTTCGTGCTCGGCGGCCATGGCGACGACATGGTGCCGCTGGTGCGCTACTCCACGGTTGCCGGCGTTCCGCTGCCTGACCTCGTGAAGATGGGCTGGACCTCCCAGGAGAAGCTCGACGCCATGGTCGAGCGCACCCGCAAGGGTGGCGGCGAGATCGTCAACCTGCTCAAGACCGGCTCCGCCTTCTACGCTCCCGCCGCTTCGGCGATTGCAATGGCCGAGAGCTACCTCAAGGACAAGAAGCGCGTCCTGCCGTGCGCGGCTTACCTGAACGGCCAGTACGGCGTGAAGGACATGTTCGTCGGCGTTCCGATCGTGATCGGCGAGAACGGCGTCGAGCGCATCGTCGAAGTCGAATTCTCCGCTGACGAGAAGGCCATGTTCGAGAAGTCCGTCGCTTCGGTGCAGGGCCTCGTCGACGCCTGCAAGCAGATCAACTCGGCTCTCGCATAAATTCCATATCTCGGGCCGGCCTCGCGCCGGCCTTCACGCCTTTCAACCGCTGACGCGGAGAGAAACGAATGAACATCCATGAATATCAAGGCAAAGCGGTTCTGAAGGAGTTCGGCCTGCCCGTCTCCGATGGCGTCGCCATCTTCTCCGCCGACGAGGCGGAGGCCGCTGCCAAGCAGCTCGGTGGTCCGCTCTGGGTCGTGAAGTCCCAGATCCATGCGGGCGGCCGCGGCAAGGGCAAGTTCAAGGAAGCCGCTGCCGGCGAGAAGGGCGGCGTGCGTCTCGCCAAGTCGGTGGAAGAGGTCAAGGAATTCGCGCGTCAGATGCTCGGCAACACCCTGGTAACGATCCAGACGGGCGAAGCCGGCAAGCAGGTCAATCGTCTTTACATCGAAGACGGCTCCGACATCGACACCGAGCTCTATCTCTCCATGCTCGTCGACCGCGCCACGGGTCAGGTCGCCTTCGTCGTCTCGACGGAAGGCGGCATGGACATCGAGCAGGTCGCGCACGACACTCCTGAGAAGATCCTCACCTTCTCCGTCGACCCGGCCACCGGCATCATGCCCCATCACGGCCGCACGGTCGCCAAGGCGCTGGGCCTGAAGGGCGCGCTCGCCAAGGAAGCCGAGGATCTGGTGACCAAGCTCTACACGGCCTTCACCGCGAAGGACATGGAGATGCTGGAGATCAACCCGCTGATCGTCACCAAGGATCAGCACCTCAAGTGCCTCGACGCCAAGATCTCCTTCGACGGCAACGCCCTCTATCGTCACTCCGACGTGGTTGGCTTACGCGACATCACGGAAGAGGACGAGAAGGAAATCGAAGCCTCCAAGTTCGACCTCGCCTATATCGCCCTCGACGGCACCATCGGCTGCATGGTCAACGGCGCCGGCCTCGCCATGGCGACGCTCGACATCATCAAGCTCTACGGCGAAGAGCCGGCGAACTTTTTGGATGTCGGCGGCGGCGCCTCGGAAGAGAAGGTAACGGCGGCGTTCAAGATCATCACCGCCGATCCGAACGTGAAGGGCATCCTGGTCAACATCTTCGGCGGCATCATGAAGTGCGACGTCATCGCCCGCGGCGTTCTCGCTGCCGTGAAGGCGGTCGGCCTGCAGGTTCCGCTGGTGGTGCGCCTCGAAGGCACCAACGTGGAAGAGGGCAAGCAGATCATCCGCGAATCCGGCCTTAACGTGATTCCGGCGGACGACCTCGACGACGCCGCCCAGAAGATCGTGAACGCCGTGCGCGGCGGAAAGTAAGGTTTCGAGCTGATGTCCATCCTCATCAACAAAGACACCAAGGTCATCTGCCAGGGCTTCACCGGCAAGAACGGGACCTTCCATTCCGAGCAGGCCATCGCCTACGGCACCAAGATGGTCGGCGGCACCTCGCCCGGCAAAGGCGGCTCGACGCACCTGAACCTGCCCGTGTTCGACACGGTCATGGAAGCGCGCGAGAAAACCGGCGCCGATGCTTCCGTCGTCTATGTTCCGCCGCCGGGCGCGGCGGACGCCATCTGCGAGGCGATCCAGGCCGAGATCCCGCTCATCGTCTGCATCACGGAAGGCATTCCGGTGCTCGACATGGTGCGCGTGAAGCGCGCCCTCGAAGGCTCCAAGTCGCGCCTCGTCGGCCCGAACTGCCCGGGCATCGTCACCGCCGGCGAGTCGAAGATCGGCATCATGCCGGCCAATATCTTCAAGCCCGGCTCCGTCGGCATCGTGTCGCGCTCCGGCACGCTTACCTACGAGGCCGTGTTCCAGACCACCAACGAAGGCCTCGGCCAGACGACGGCGGTCGGCATCGGCGGCGACCCGGTGAAGGGCACCGAGTTCATCGAGATGCTCGACATGTTCCTCTCCGATCCCAAGACCGAGTCGATCGTCATGATCGGCGAGATCGGCGGCTCGGCCGAGGAAGAGGCGGCCGCGTTCATCGCCCGCGAGGCCAAGAAGGGCCGCAAGAAGCCGATGGTCGGCTTCATCGCCGGCCGCACGGCTCCTCCCGGACGCCGCATGGGCCATGCCGGTGCCATCATCTCCGGCGGCAAGGGCGGTGCCGAGGACAAGATCGCCGCCATGGAGGCCGCGGGCATCCGCGTGTCGCCGTCGCCGGCCCGCCTCGGCAAGACCCTGGTCGAGGTTCTCAAGGGTAAGTAACAAGTCAGGCCGCCCCGACGACGGGGCGGCCAACCAGCTTTTTGGATTGTAGATTGCCATGGCACGCCAAGACGCCAACCAAAACCTCCTGAACACCGCTTTCCTCTACGGGGCGAATGCGTCCTATATCGAGGAGCTCCAGGCCCGCTATGAGAAGGATCCCGCCTCGGTCGATGCCGAGTGGCAGGCTTTCTTCGGCGCGTTGAAGGACGATAAGCAGGCTGTCGAGAAGGCGGCCAACGGTCCGTCCTGGGAAAAACAGAACTGGCCGATCCATGCCAATGGCGAGCTGATCTCCGCGCTCGACGGCAACTGGACCCAGATCGAGAAGGTTGTCGGCGACAAGATCAAGGCGAAGGCCGAAGCCAAGGGCGCCGAGATCAGCCAGATCGACGTGCAGCAGGCGACCCGCGATTCCATTCGCGCCATCATGCTGATCCGCGCCTATCGCGTGCGCGGCCACCTGCATGCCAAGCTCGATCCGCTCGAGATCAATCCGCGTCCGAACGATCAGGAGCTGCACCCCTCCCATTACGGCTTCACGGAAGCCGACTGGGATCGCAAGATCTTCCTCGACAACGTGCTCGGCCTCGAGTTCGGCACGGTCCGCGAGATCGTCGGCATCCTGGAGCGCACCTACTGCCAGACACTCGGCGTCGAGTTCATGCACATCTCCGATCCGGTCGAGAAGGCCTGGATCCAGGAGCGCATCGAGGGGCCGGACAAGGAGATTTCCTTCACCAAGGAAGGCAAGCGCGCCATCCTCAACAAGCTCGTCGAGGCGGAAGGCTTCGAGAAGTTCCTGGATGTCCGCTACACCGGCACCAAGCGCTTCGGTCTCGATGGCGGCGAGTCGCTCATCCCGGCGCTCGAGCAGATCATCAAGCGCGGCGGCAATCTCGGCGTGAAGGAGATCGTGTTCGGCATGGCCCATCGCGGCCGCCTCAACGTGCTGACGCAGGTGATGGGCAAGCCGCACCGGGCGCTGTTCCATGAATTCAAGGGCGGCTCCTTCGCGCCGGACGACGTGGAAGGCTCGGGCGACGTGAAATATCACCTCGGCGCTTCCTCGGACCGCGTCTTCGACGGAAACAACGTCCACCTGTCGCTGACCGCGAATCCGTCGCATCTCGAGATCGTCGATCCGGTGGTGCTCGGCAAGGTTCGCGCCAAGCAGGACCAGCACGGCTGCTCGCCGGACAACCGCACAGCCGTGATGCCGCTCCTGATCCATGGTGACGCGGCCTTCGCGGGCCAGGGCGTTGTGGCGGAGTGCTTAGGCTTGTCGGGCCTGCGCGGGCACCGCACCGGCGGCTCGATCCACTTCATCATCAACAACCAGATCGGCTTCACCACCGATCCGCGCTTCTCCCGTTCCTCGCCCTATCCGTCGGATGTGGCGAAGATGGTCGAGGCGCCGATCTTCCACGTGAACGGCGACGATCCGGAAGCCGTCACCTTCGCCGCGAAGGTGGCAGCGGAGTATCGCCAGCGCTTCCAGAAGCCCGTCGTCATCGACATGTTCTGCTACCGCCGCTTTGGTCACAACGAGGGCGACGAGCCGGCCTTCACCCAGCCGCTCATGTACCGCAAGATCCGGTCGCATCCGGCGATCGTCGAGCTCTACTCCAAGAAGCTCATCACTGAGGGCGTCGTCACCGAGGCCGAGGTCGAGGAGATGAAGTCGAGCTGGCGCTCGAAGCTCGATGCCGAGTTCGACATCGCGTCCAACTACAAGCCCAACAAGGCCGACTGGCTCGACGGACGCTGGTCGGGCCTCAAGGCGGTGCGCGAGGATCAGGACGATCCGCGTCGCGGCCAGACCGGTATCTCGGTCGAGACCATCCAGCAGATCGGCAAGGCGCTCACCACGATTCCGGAGGGCTTCCACCTCCATCGCACGATCCAGCGCTTCCTCGACAATCGCAAGAAGATGCTGGAAACCGGCGAGGGCATCGACTGGGCCATGGCCGAGGCGCTCGCCTTCGGTTCGCTCCTGCTCGAAGGCCACCGCGTTCGCCTGTCCGGTCAGGACGTGGAGCGCGGCACCTTCTCCCAGCGCCATTCGGTTCTCACCGACCAGGAGAACGAGGAGCGCTACACGAACCTCAACCACATCAGCGAGAACCAGGCCCGTTACGAGGTCATCAACTCGATGCTCTCGGAAGAGGCGGTGCTCGGCTTCGAATACGGCTACACCCTCTCGGAGCCCAATGCGCTGACCCTGTGGGAAGCGCAGTTCGGCGATTTCGCCAACGGCGCGCAGGTGGTGTTCGACCAGTTCATCTCGTCGGGCGAGCGCAAGTGGCTGCGCATGTCGGGCCTCGTCTGCCTGCTGCCGCACGGCTATGAGGGCCAGGGGCCGGAGCATTCCTCCGCCCGTCTGGAGCGCTGGCTGCAGATGTGCGCCGAGGACAACATGCAGGTGGGATACTGCTCGACGCCGTCGAACTACTTCCACATCCTGCGCCGTCAGCTGAAGCGCGATTTCCGCAAGCCGCTGATCCTGATGACGCCGAAGTCCCTGCTGCGCCACAAGCGCTGCACGTCCACCATCGCCGACATCGCGGAAGGAACGCATTTCCACCGCGTGCTGCAGGACGACGCTCAGACCGGGCGCGAGAACTTCAAGCTGGTGAAGGACGACAAGATCCGGCGCGTGGTGATCTGCACGGGCAAGGTCTATTACGACCTGCTCGAAGAGCGCGAGAAGCGGGGCATCGACGATGTCTATTTGCTGCGCGTCGAGCAGCTCTATCCGTTCCCGGCGAAGTCGGTGGCTGCAGAGCTCTCCCGCTTCAAGAAGGCCGACGTGGTGTGGTGCCAGGAAGAGCCCAAGAACATGGGCTCCTGGATGTTCGTCGAGCCCTATCTCGAGTGGGTGCTCAAGACGGCCGGCTCCAAGGTGGATCGTCCGCGCTATGTGGGACGTCCCGCCTCCGCCGCTACCGCCACAGGCCTCATGTCCAAGCACACGGCCCAATTGCAGGCTTTCCTCGACGAGGCTTTCGCGGCTTAAACACCGCGACGGCTCTCACCCCATTCCAAGGGGCTCGAAAGAGCCCCGCAAGACCCGAAGACGACCATGGCAACCGAAATCCGCGTACCCACCCTTGGCGAATCCGTGTCAGAGGCCACCATCGGCCGCTGGTTCAAGAAGCCCGGCGATCCCGTGAAGGCCGACGAGCCCGTGCTCGAGCTCGAGACCGACAAGGTGACGCTCGAGGTCAACGCTCCTGCGAGCGGCACGCTCGGCGACATCATCGCCAAGGACGGTGAGACGGTGAGCCCCGGTGCGGTGCTCGGCTCCATCGTCGAGGGCGGCGCTGCAGCTGCCGCCGCGCCCGCGCCGAAGGCCGAGGCCCCCAAGGCCGCTCCGGCCCTGGCTCCCGCCCCCGCACCGGCCGCTCCCGGCGCCGCCAAGGATCATGGCCCGGCAGTCGCCCGTCTGGCAGCCGAGAGCGGCGTGAGCCCGGCCGGTGTCGCCGGCTCCGGTAAGGACGGACGCGTGACCAAGGGCGACATCCTCGCCGCCATCGCCACGGGCGGCGCTGCGGCGCCTGCACCTGCCGCTCCTGTCCAGGTCCGTGCTCCCTCCGCTCCGGTCGATGCCGAGCGCGAAGAGCGCGTGAAGATGACGAAGCTGCGCCAGACCATCGCGCGTCGTCTGAAGGATGCGCAGAACAGTGCCGCGATGCTCACCACGTTCAACGACGTGGACATGAGCGCGGTGATGAACCTGCGCAGCCAGTACAAGGACGTGTTCGAGAAGAAGCACGGCACCAAGCTCGGTTTCATGGGCTTCTTCACCAAGGCGGTGATCCAGGCCCTCAAGGACGTTCCGGCCGTCAACGCCGAGATCGACGGTCAGGATCTCGTCTTCAAGAACTACTACCATATCGGCATCGCGGTCGGCACCGATAAGGGCCTCGTGGTTCCGGTGGTGCGCGACGCGGACGATCTCTCGGTCGCCGGCATCGAGAAGAAGATCGCCGATTTCGGCCGCCGCGCCCGCGACGGCAAGCTCTCCATCGACGAGATGCAGGGCGGCACCTTCACCATCACCAATGGCGGCATCTACGGCTCGCTCCTGTCCACGCCGATTCTCAACGCGCCGCAATCCGGCATCCTCGGCATGCACCGCATCGAGGAGCGCCCGGTCGTCCGCAACGGCCAGATCGTCGTGCGTCCGATGATGTATCTCGCACTTTCCTACGATCACCGCATCGTCGACGGCAAGGAAGCCGTGACCTTCCTGGTGCGGGTCAAGGAGGCGCTGGAAGATCCGGCCCGCCTCGTTCTCGATCTGTAATCAAAACACCTCGTCATGCCCGGCCTTGTGCCGGGCATCCACGCCTTCTGAACCGGGCGGCCATTTCAAGACGTGGATGGCCGGGACAAGCCCGGCCATGACGTAAAAAGGGATGATTCCCATGTCCTACGATGTCATCGTCATCGGCACCGGCCCGGGCGGCTACGTGGCCGCCATCCGGGCCGCGCAGCTCGGCCTGAAGACCGCCGTCGTCGAGAAGCGCAAGACCCATGGCGGCACCTGCCTCAACGTGGGCTGCATCCCCTCGAAGGCGCTGCTGCACGCCTCGCACATGTTCGAGGATGCGCGCGATCACTTCGCCGGTCTCGGCATCGGCGTTTCCGCGCCGACGCTCGATCTCAAGACGATGCAGTCCTTCAAGCAGGAAGGCGTCGACGGCAACACCAAGGGCGTCGAATTCCTGCTCAAGAAGAACAAGATCGATGCCTTCATCGGCACCGCGCGCATCGCCGCCGTCGGTCAGGTCGAGGTGACCGCCGAGGACGGCTCGAACCAGATGCTCGAGACGAAGAACATCATCATCGCCACGGGTTCGGATGTGACGCGCCTGCCGGGTGTCGAGATCGACGAGAAGGTCGTCGTCTCCTCGACCGGCGCGCTCGAACTCGAGAGCGTGCCGAAGCGCCTCGTGGTTATCGGTGCCGGCGTGATCGGCCTGGAGCTCGGCTCCGTGTGGCGCCGCCTCGGATCCGAAGTGACGGTGGTGGAATATCTCGACCGCATCCTGCCCGGCATGGATGGCGAGGTCGCCAAGAACTTCCAGCGCATCCTCTCGAAGCAGGGCTTCCAGTTCAAGCTCGGCTCCAAGGTCACCAAGGTCGAGAAGACGGCCAACGGCGCGACGCTCACCTTCGAGCCCGCCGCCGGCGGCACGCCTGAGACCATCGAGGCCGATGTGGTGCTCGTCGCCATCGGCCGTGTTCCCTACACGCAGGGCCTTGGCCTCGACCATGCGGGCGTCCAGCTCGACAATCGCGGCCGCATTCAGACGGATGCGCATTTCTCCACCAACGTCACCGGCATCTACGCCATCGGCGACGTGATCGCCGGCCCCATGCTCGCCCACAAGGCCGAGGACGAAGGTGTTGCTGTGGCGGAAATCATCGCCGGCAAGGCAGGCCACGTGAACTACGACGTGATCCCGAGCGTGGTCTACACGTTCCCCGAGGTCGCCTCCATCGGCAAAACCGAGGAGGAATTGAAGGATGCGGGCATCGCCTACAATGTCGGCAAGTTCCCCTTCACGGCCAACGGCCGCGCCAAGGTCAACCGCACCACGGACGGCTTCGTAAAGATCCTGGCCGATGCCACCACCGACAAGGTGCTCGGCGTCCACATCATCGGCCCGGAAGCCGGAAACCTCATTCACGAGGCGGCGATCACCATGGAGTTCGGCGGATCCTCCGAGGACATGGCCCGCACCTGCCACGCGCATCCGACGCTTGCGGAAGCTGTGAAGGAAGCAGCGCTCGCGGTAGAGAAGCGTGCCATCCATATGTAATATGGATTCATGGCAAAGCTTCACTTCATCTATTCGGTGATGAATGCAGGCAAGACGACCCATCTCCTGCAGGTTCGCTACAATTACATCGAGAACGGCGGCAACGTGCTGCTGTTCACGAGCCTGATCGACGACCGCTTCGGCGTCGGCAAGGTGAAATCCCGCATCGGCCTCGAGGCCGATGCGATCCCGTTGAGGAAGAGCGACGACATCGGCGCCCTCGTCTCCGCCGAGCACGCGAAAAAGCCGGTCACGGTGGTTCTGATCGACGAAGTCCAGTTCATGACGGCGGACCAGGTCCGCCAGCTCGCCTGGATCGTCGACGAGCTGAACGTCCCGGTCATGGCCTATGGGCTGAAGAACAACGTCTATGGCACGCTGTTCAGCGATGCCATCATCGCCATGATGGCGCTGGCCCAGGATTTTCAGGAGATCAAGCAGCTCTGCCATTGCGGTCGCAAGGCGACAATGATCCTGAAATACGACCGCAACGGCGAAGCCGTGCGTTCCGGCGAGGTGGTCGAGATCGGCGGCGAGGGCCGCTACGTCTCCGTCTGCCGGCCCCATTGGACGGCGGGCGATATCGGGCCGGCGGCGCGGCAATTGCTGGCTCAGCCGGTGGCGGCTGAGTAGGCTCTGTCTCCATCCGCCGGCGCTCCTGCCCGACATCTCAATCATGGCCATCCCCGGACTTGACGCTGCCGCTGTCATCCCCGGCGGCCGCAGGCCGGGAAGGGGATCCACGATCAGGTGCGGAGGATATGTTCCCTTCCTCGCTGCCGACGCGTCCCTCCGGAAACGACACCCTCCACGTCATCCCCGGGCTTGTCTCGGCCATGACGCGATGAGGTGGGGACCGAAGATATGTTCTGTTTTTGTTCTTGACAATTCTCCTAAGCCCGGCTATATCATCAGGGTCTCTTCTTCGAGGGGCGCGCTCGCGAGGCGTCGCAGTGTGGAAGACGACCCGGTCTCGCTGGTCCGCCTCGCAAGCGGATCAGGCGAGTGGCCCAGGATGCTGGGCGGGTAGTCGGGATCGGTCGCAGGCCCCCGTCGCGCAGACGGATCACGCCTGAGGCGGTTGACTGAGCCTGCCTCTCCTGTCCGCCGAAACAAACCGGACGCGAAGAGACAGTTCGGCTCTTCTCATTCATCACAGACATCGAGCCGGGCTGCCTGTCGCGCCACCCTCGATTACCATTCAACTCAGGGCTCCCAAGCCCTGGGCCACACAGTGCTGGCTCTTTGACATGCAAGCACATCCGTCATCCCGGGGCTGCGCAGCAGAGCCCGGGATCCATAACCACGACCTATGACCAGTTCGGCATCGTCAGTGGTTATGGATCCCCGCCTTCGCGGGGATGACAGTGTTGAGGTTCAGGCGCCGCATTCTCTAAGCGATCCCGGATCGTCTACGCCGTCCAGAATGACGCCTTCAGGCTTCCGATTTCACCCTCGCCCGCGGGTGCGCCGCGTTGAACGCATCCATCAGCCTTGCCGCATCCACCTTCGTGTAGAGCTGCGTGGTCGAGAGCGAGGCGTGGCCCAGCAATTCCTGGATGCCGCGCAGATCGCCGCCCTTGGCCAGCAGATGCGTGGCGAAGGAATGGCGCAGTGCGTGAGGCGTGGCGCTGCCGGGAAGCCCCAGGGCGCCGCGCAATTCCTCGACGGCAAGCTGGATGATGCGGGGCGAGAGCTGGCCGCCGCGGGCGCCGACGAAGAGCGGGCCTTCCGGTGGCATCGCATAGGGGCAGAGCTGCAGATACTCCTCCACCGCGCGCTGGATCGGCGGGATTACCGGCACGCTGCGCATCTTGCCGCCCTTGCCCGTCACGGTGATCGTGTCGATCCCGTTCACGGGCGCATCGCGCCGTGCTAAGCCGAGCGCCTCGGAAATGCGCAGGCCGGCGCCGTAGAGGAGCGACAGCACGGCGGCGTCCCGGGCCAGGATCCAGGGCTTGCGGCTCTCTCCCGCCCGCGTTTCCGCATCCGTCACGGCGACGGCCGAGGAGGCGGAAAGGGGGCGCGGCAGGTTTTTGTCGACCTTCGGCGTGCGAATCGCCGCAAAGGCCGAGGCCGTACCAAATCCCTCACGCTCCAGATGACGGGCGAAGGAGCGCAGGGCCGCGAGCTGACGCATGAGGGAACGGCTTCCCACCGAATCCATGCGCCGGGCTGCCAGGAAGGCGCGAATGTCCATCGGCTTCAGGCCGAGGATTCCCTTCACGCCGGGCGGCTCGCCGAGATGGTTCGTCAGAAAGGTCAGGAACTGGCGCAGGTCCCGGGCATAGGCCTCGACGGTCTTCGCCGAGAGCCGTCGCTCCTTGGCGAGGGAGGCGAGCCACGCCATCGCCTCGCGGCGGGTGTCATCCGCGCCGGGAAGGACGAGATCGAGGGCATTTTGCGTGGCGCTGCTTGACATGAGTCCCATTTATGCAAGGGCAGAACCATAACAGTCACAGGTTAACTCCTTATCAAATGACAAGCCGCATCGCCGATGTCCTCATCCCGCTGGCGCTGGACACGGCCTATTCCTATGCCGTGCCGGATGGCCTTGCCCTTGAGGAGGGCGATGTCGTGCAGGTGCCGCTCGCCAATCGCGAGGTGGCCGGCGTCGTCTGGTCATTGCGCGAAGGGCAGGGCGGCAATCTGAAGAAGGTGACGGGCGTCATCGAGGCGCCGAACCTCTCGCCCAACATGCGCAAGTTCCTGGACTGGATCGCCTGGTACACCCTGGCGCCCAAGGGTTCGGCCCTCGCCATGGGCTTGAAGATCCCGGATCCGGACCGGCAGGAGGTCGCGCGGGTCGGCGTGAAGCTGGCAGGTGCCTTGCCGAAGCGCATGACGCCCGCGCGGGAAAAGGTGATCGAGATCGCGCAGGACGGAATCGTGCGGCTGAAGAGCGAGCTGGCGCATGCGGCGGGGGTCAGCGCCGGCGTGGTCGACGGCCTGATCGACGAGGGCACCCTCGAGACGGTGGCGCTTCTGGCCGAGCCCGTCGCCGAGATGCCCGATCCGGCCTTTAACCACACGGCGCTCTCCGACGGCCAGGGTGATGCGGCAGAAAAGCTCGTCGCCGCCATGAGCGAGGAGCATCCCCCGGTCATCCTGCTCGAAGGCGTGACGGGCTCCGGCAAGACCGAGGTCTATTTCGAGGCGGTGGCCGAGGCCGTGCGGACAGGCCGGCAGGCCCTGATCCTCATGCCAGAGATTGCGCTGACGGCCCAATTTCTCGACCGGTTCGCCGCCCGCTTCGGCGTCAAGCCGGCCACTTGGCATTCCGGCGTCACGGGACGCAAGCGCGAGCGGCTCTACACGGCCATCGCGGCGAACGAGGTGAAGGTGGTGGCGGGCGCCCGCTCGGCCCTGTTCCTGCCTTACGCCGATCTCGGCCTCATCGTCGTCGATGAGGAACACGAGACCGCCTACAAGCAGGATGACGGGGTTCATTACCACGCCCGCGACATGGCGGTGGTGCGGGGCAAGATCGAGAATGCCCCAGTGGTGCTGGCCTCCGCGACGCCCTCCATCGAGAGCCGGGTCAATGTGGAGCGCGGGCGCTACCGCCATGTGAAGCTCCCCGAACGATTCGGCGGGCGCTCGATGCCGCAGATCGGGGCCGTGGACCTGCGCAAGGAGCAGATCCCCAAGGGGCGCTGGCTCTCGCCGACCCTGGTGACGGCCGTAGAGCAGACCGTCGGACGAGGCGAGCAGGCGCTGCTCTTCCTCAACCGGCGCGGCTATGCGCCCTTAACCCTCTGCCGGGCCTGCGCCCATCGTTACGAATGCCCGAATTGCTCCTCCTGGCTCGTGGAGCACCGGTTCCGGCGCTCCCTCGTCTGCCACCATTGCGGCCATGTGGAGCGCACGCCTCACGCCTGCATCGAGTGCGGCAGCGTCGATTCGCTCGTGCCGTGCGGCCCCGGCGTCGAGCGGATCGCAGAAGAAGCTGCTGAGCTGTTTCCGGACAAGCGCTGCATCGTGCTCTCCAGCGATTTTCCCGGCGGCACGGAGCGGCTGCGGGCGGAGCTGGCTGCC
Source organism: Microvirga sp. GN3 (assembly GCF_055792825.1). Lineage (NCBI taxonomy): Bacteria > Pseudomonadati > Pseudomonadota > Alphaproteobacteria > Hyphomicrobiales > Methylobacteriaceae > Microvirga > Microvirga sp. GN3. The sequence goes on along the minus strand of NZ_JBVVAK010000007.1, from coordinate 107,345 downwards.
ATCGCGGCGGGCGAGTTCGACATCGTCATCGGCACCCAGCTCGTGGCCAAGGGGCACAACTTCCCACTCATGACGCTGGTGGGCGTGCTCGATGCCGATATCGGCCTGACCTCGGGCGATCCGCGTGCCGCCGAGCGCACCTTCCAGATGCTGCAGCAGGTGACGGGCCGCGCCGGGCGCGGCGAGAAGCCGGGCCGAGCTCTGGTCCAGACCTGGCAGCCGGACCATCCGGTCATCGCGGCTCTCATCTCCGGCGATGCGGAGCGGTTCTACGAGGAGGAGACCCGCGTCCGCGAGATGGCAGGGCTGCCGCCGTTTGGACGGCTCGCGTCGCTTATCATTTCGGCGGAGGAGCGGGAGGTGGCGGAGGCCCATGCCCGCGCCATGGCGCTCGTGGCGGAACCGCCGCCCGGCGTGACGGTGCTCGGCCCCGCCGAGGCGCCGCTCGCCCTGATCCGGGGCCGCTATCGCTTCCGGCTCCTGGCCAAGACCGAGCGCGAGGTGGACCTTCAGGCCTACTTGAGGACCTGGATGGCCCGCTGCCCGAAAATCCGCGGCAACACCCGCGTCTCCATCGACGTGGACCCGCAGAGCTTCTTGTGATTAAGCAAGATCCTCGCATCAAGACAGGCATCATGACCAAGATCGTCCATTGCATCCGCCACGGCCAATCGACCTTCAACGCCCATTTCGCAGAGCACGGCGAGGACCCGCTGCATTTCGATGCGCCTCTGACCGACCTCGGTCAGCGACAGGTGGCCGAGCGGGCGCCGGAGCTGCGCCAGCACGCCTATGAGCTCATTGTGACATCCCCGCTGACCCGGGCGATCCAGACCACCATGGGGCTGTTCGGAACGCATCCGTCCTCGCCGCCGATCCTCGTCGAATGCCTCCACCGGGAACATCTGGAGAGCAGCTGCGATGTGGGGCGCGCCGTTTCCCAGCTGTCACAGGACTTTCCGCATCTGCACTTCGGACATCTGGAGGAAGTCTGGTGGCATAACGACGGCGAGGTGAACGAACGGGGCTTCATCTACGAGCCTGCCCACGTGTTCGAGGAAAGGGTCGAGCGGTTTCGGGGCTGGCTCGCCGAGCGGCCGGAGACGATGATTGCCGTCGTCGGGCATGGCACCTTCTTCAGCAAGCTTGTCGGGCGGTTCCTGAGCAACTGCGAAGTTGCCGCCCTGGAGCTTTAGGGCGTTTTTCGACGAAGGGGCTCCTCAGGAGCTTTACCTTAACCGGGTGCTCGGTTTTTTCCCGGCCAGACAGGGCCCAGCTCGCCTTGCGCCTCAGAAAAACCCATGCTAGTGCACCCACGCCTGACGGGGGAGAAGGCTCCCGCCCCGGGCTCATTTCCACACCTGACGGGTTTCCCGAGGGCCTCGTTCGAGAGGCATTCCCGGTCCGAGGCCCGTTAAGACACGAGAGAGACGGTTACGTGGCGCAAAGCGGTTCGCAAGAAGGACCCCTCCTGTCGGGCGTAGCACTGCGCTATGCTTCGGCGCTGTTCGAACTCGCCCGGGAAGCGAATTCGGTGGATGCCGTTGAAAGCGACCTCGGCCGCTTCGATCAGCTGATCCGCGGCAGCGAAGACCTGCAGCGCCTGATCCAGAACCCCGTTTTCACGGCTGAAGAGCAGGCGGGCGCGATTGGAGCCATCCTCGACAAGGCGGGCATTTCCGGCCTTGCCGGCAACTTCATCCGTCTCGTCGCGTCCAAGCGCCGCCTCTTTGCGCTGCCCGACATGATCCGCGCCTACCGGAACCTCGTCTCCGAAGCCAAGGGCATCGTCCAGGCGCAGGTCACTCTGGCGGAAGCGCCGTCCGACACCGTTCTCAATGAAATCAAGGCGGCGCTGCGCGACGTCGCCAAGGCTGACGTCTCCGTCGACGTCAAAATCGACCCGAGCCTCATCGGCGGTCTCATCGTGAAGATGGGGTCCCGCATGGTGGATGCCTCGGTGCGCACCAAACTCAATTCCATTCGTCTAGCGATGAAAGAGGTCCGCTGATGGACATTCGAGCCGCTGAGATCTCCGCGATCCTCAAAGAGCAGATCAAGAACTTCGGTACCGAAGCTGAAGTCACCGAAGTCGGGCAGGTTCTGTCCGTCGGTGACGGTATCGCCCGTTGCTACGGCCTCGACAAGGTTCAGGCCGGTGAGATGGTCGAATTCGAGAGCGGCGTGCGTGGCATGGCCCTCAACCTCGAGACCGACAATGTCGGCGTCGTGGTGTTCGGCTCCGACCGCGAGATCGCCGAAGGCCAGACCGTGAAGCGCACCGGCGCCATCGTGGACGTGCCGGTCGGCAAGGGCCTGCTCGGCCGCGTCGTCGACGCGCTCGGCAACCCCATCGACGGCAAGGGTCCGATCCAGGCCACCGAGCGCCGCCGCGTCGACGTGAAGGCCCCCGGCATCATTCCGCGCAAGTCGGTGCACGAGCCGATGGCGACGGGCCTCAAGTCGATCGACGCCCTGATCCCGGTCGGCCGCGGCCAGCGCGAGCTGATCATCGGTGACCGCCAGACCGGCAAGACCGCGATCGCTCTCGACACGATCCTCAACCAGAAGCCGCTGAACCAGGGCGACGACGAGAGCCAGAAGCTCTATTGCGTCTATGTCGCCATCGGCCAGAAGCGCTCCACGGTGGCTCAGTTCGTGAAGGTTCTCGAAGAGAACGGCGCGCTGGAATATTCCATCATCGTCGCGGCCACCGCGTCCGATCCGGCCCCGATGCAGTTCCTGGCACCCTTCGCCGGCTGCGCCATGGGCGAGTACTTCCGCGACAACGGCATGCATGCCGTGATCACCTATGACGATCTGTCCAAGCAGGCCGTCGCCTACCGTCAGATGTCGCTCCTGCTCCGCCGCCCGCCGGGCCGCGAGGCTTATCCGGGCGACGTGTTCTACCTGCACTCCCGCCTGCTCGAGCGCGCTGCGAAGCTCAACGAGGAGAACGGTTCGGGTTCGCTCACCGCTCTGCCGGTCATCGAGACGCAGGCCAACGACGTGTCGGCCTACATCCCGACCAACGTGATCTCGATCACCGACGGCCAGATCTTCCTCGAGACGGACCTCTTCTACCAGGGCATCCGCCCGGCGGTGAACGTCGGCCTCTCGGTGTCGCGTGTGGGCTCCTCGGCCCAGACGAAGGCGATGAAGAAGGTCGCAGGCAAGATCAAGGGCGAGCTGGCGCAGTACCGCGAGATGGCGGCCTTCGCTCAGTTCGGCTCCGACCTCGATGCCACGACGCAGCGCCTGCTGAACCGTGGCTCGCGCCTGACCGAGCTCCTGAAGCAGCCGCAATTCTCGCCGCTGAAGATGGAAGAGCAGGTCGCCGTGATCTATGCCGGCGTGAACGGCTACCTCGACAGTCTGGCCCTCAACCGGGTGCGCGCCTTCGAGGACGGTCTGCTGTCGGTCCTGCGCGGCAAGCACGCCGATCTCCTCGATGCCATCCGCGCTTCGAAGGACCTGTCGAGCGACTCGGAAGCGAAGCTCAAGGACGTCGTCCAGAACTACGCCAAGTCTTTCTCGTAAAGGTCTTTCTCGTAAAGACTTGCGTTTTCGTAAGATCCAGCCGGTTTTCCGGAGAGGGTAGGGACGCTCGATGCCGAGCTTAAAAGACCTTCGTAACCGCATCGCCTCGGTTAAGGCGACGCAGAAGATCACCAAGGCCATGCAGATGGTGGCCGCCGCGAAGCTGCGCCGCGCGCAGTCCGCGGCGGAAGCCGCGCGCCCTTACGCGGAGCGCATGGCCGTGGTGCTCGGCAACCTCGCGTCCGGCATCACCGTCGGGCCCGACACGCCGCGCCTTCTGGCCGGCACCGGTTCCGACCGCGTTCACCTGCTGGTCGTCTGCACCGCGGAGCGCGGCCTGTGCGGGGCGTTCAACTCGTCGATCGCGCGTCTTGCCCGCGAACATGCCACCCGGCTCCTGGCCGAGGGCAAGACCATCAAGATCATCTGCGTCGGCAAGAAGGGCTACGACATCCTGCGCCGCCAGTTCGCCGAGCAGATCATCGAGCTCATCGACCTGCGCTCCGTGCGTCAGCTCGGATTCGAGCAGGGCGACATGATCGCTCAGAAGATCCTCGCTCGATTCGAGGCGGGCGAGTTCGACGTGGCGACGTTGTTCTACTCGCGCTTCCGCTCGGTGATTGCCCAGATCCCGACGGCGCAGCAGGTCATCCCGGCCCAGATCGAGGCCAGCGCCGGCGCCCCCGACGCGGTCTATGAGTACGAGCCCGAGGAAGGCGAGATCCTCGCGACGCTCCTGCCGCGGAACCTCACCGTGCAGATCTTCCGGGCGCTGCTCGAGAATGCAGCCTCCGAACAGGGCGCCCGCATGAGCGCCATGGACAATGCGACCCGCAACGCGGGCGAGATGATCAAGAAGCAGACGATGACCTATAACCGGTCGCGTCAGGCGATGATCACCAAGGAACTGATCGAAATCATTTCGGGCGCCGAGGCGCTCTGACGAATCCGAGAGGAGCCTCACATGGCTAACACCGCTACTCCCGCCGGCAAGGTCGGTCACATCACCCAGGTCATCGGCGCCGTCGTCGACGTGCGGTTCGACGGCCACCTGCCCGAGATCCTCAATGCTCTCGAGACCACGAACGGCGGCAACCGCCTCGTGCTCGAAGTAGCCCAGCAGCTCGGCGAAAGCACCGTGCGCTGCATCGCCATGGACACCTCCGAAGGCCTCGTCCGCGGCCAGCCCGTCACCGATACCGGCGCACCGATCTCGGTGCCGGTCGGCGACGGAACGCTCGGCCGCATCATGAACGTCATCGGCGAGCCGGTCGATGAAGCCGGCCCGATCCCGGCGCAAGGCGTCCGCGCTATCCACCAGCCTGCTCCGTCTTACGCCGAGCAGGCCACCGAAGCCCAGATCCTCGTCACCGGCATCAAGGTCGTCGACCTGCTCGCTCCCTACGCCAAGGGCGGTAAGATCGGCCTCTTCGGCGGCGCCGGCGTCGGCAAGACCGTGCTCATCATGGAGCTCATCAACAACGTCGCGAAGGCGCACGGCGGCTACTCCGTGTTCGCCGGCGTCGGCGAGCGCACCCGCGAGGGCAACGACCTCTATCACGAGATGATCGAGTCGGGCGTGAACAAGCACGGCGGTGGCGAAGGCTCCAAGTGCGCGCTCGTCTACGGCCAGATGAACGAGCCTCCGGGTGCCCGCGCCCGCGTCGCGCTGACCGGCCTCACCGTCGCCGAGAACTTCCGCGACCAGGGTCAGGACGTGCTGTTCTTCGTGGACAACATCTTCCGCTTCACGCAGGCCGGCTCCGAAGTGTCGGCGCTTCTCGGCCGTATCCCTTCCGCAGTGGGCTATCAGCCGACGCTTGCGACCGACATGGGCATGCTGCAGGAGCGCATCACCACCACCAACAAGGGCTCGATCACCTCGGTGCAGGCGATCTACGTGCCCGCCGACGACCTGACCGATCCGGCTCCGGCCACCTCCTTCGCCCACCTCGACGCCACGACCGTGCTGTCGCGTTCGATCGCCGAGAAGGGCATCTACCCGGCCGTGGACCCGCTCGACTCGACCTCGCGCATGCTCTCCGCCGCGATCCTCGGCGAGGAGCACTACAATGTCGCGCGTTCGGTGCAGCAGATTCTGCAGCGCTACAAGTCGCTTCAGGACATCATCGCGATCCTGGGCATGGACGAGCTCTCCGAAGAGGACAAGCTCACCGTGGCCCGCGCCCGCAAGATCGAGCGCTTCCTGTCGCAGCCCTTCTTCGTGGCCGAAGTCTTCACCGGTTCGCCGGGCAAGCTCGTCGCTCTCGAAGACACCATCAAGGGCTTCAAGGGTCTCGTGGAAGGCAAGTACGATCACCTTCCCGAAGCTGCCTTCTACATGGTCGGCAGCATCGAGGAAGCCGTCGAGAAGGCCCAGCGCCTCGCAGCCGAAGCGGCTTAAGTTAAATTAAGCAGCATCCCGGAGCCGTGCCTGCACGCTCCGGGATGCTCTTGTCCAAGCGTATCTCCCAAACGATTCCCGATCATCGGTCGGGATGACGAGGAGCTCAGATGGCTACCTTCAACTTCGAACTCGTCTCTCCCGAGCGGGTGCTGTTCTCCGGCGAGGTCGACGCCGTCGTGCTGCCGGCGACCGAGGGCGACATGACGGTTCTGGCCGGCCATTCGCCGGTGATGACCACCCTCAAGACCGGGTTCCTCGTGGTCACCAGCACGCCCGGCAATGGGCGCCGCGTCCTCGTACGCGGTGGCTTCGCCGACGTGAACCAGAACGGCCTTACGGTCCTCGCCGAGCGCGCTCTTCCGGAAGAGGAGCTGACTCAGGATATCCTCGACCAGGAGATCCTGACAGCGGAAATGCACTACGACGCCACCAACGAACCGGCAGCCAAGCATGCAGCTGAATCGGCCATCGCACAGCTGCGCGAAGCCAAGGCGGCGCTGAACTTCTAAGCTGAAACAACCCGGCCCCGAGCCGGGTTTTTCATTTCATGGACCAGACCGCGCCGCTCATCCTCACACTGACATTCGACGAGCGAGCCTTCGCCTTCTTCGAAGAGAGAAGACGGCGCTACTTTCCTTCCAAGTCCAATTTCATCCCCGCGCATCTCACGCTGTTCCATGCTCTGCCGGGTGAGCATCTTCCAATCATTCAGCATGACATCGAGACGTGGGTTCCAGGCCAGAAACCCTTCATTCTTGATGTGACAGGTCTGCGCTCTCTCGGGCGCGGCGTTGCATATATGCTTGAATCGGCGGAATTGGCACAGCTGCGCCGACATCTTGCCCTGCAATGGATTGACTGGCTCAAGCCGCAGGACCGGCAGAACCATGATCCGCATGTGACGGTGCAGAACAAGGTCGATCCGACTCAGGCCAGGGCTCTCCTGGAAGAACTGAGCGACAGGTTCAAGTCGTTTCAGGTTAAGGCCGTTGGGCTCGAGTTGTGGTGGTATCGCGGTGGGCCGTGGGAGAAAGTGAGGCGTTTTCACTTTGGTTCGTGAAGTCACCCGCAACGTCATGGCCGTGCTTGTCACGGCCATCCACGTCTTTTCTAGGTGCGTCTAAAGACGTGGATCCCCGGAACAAGTCCGGGAATGACGAGAGAAAACCAAGGATGCGGTGAGAGGATCTACTCCCCCATCGCAATCAGGTTCGCATTGCCGCCAGCGGCCGCCGTGTTGATCGTCACTGTCTGTTCCGTCGCAAAGCGCAGGAGGTAGTGTGGGCCGCCGGCTTTCGGGCCAGTGCCCGACAGACCGTGACCGCCGAAGGGCTGCACCCCGACAACCGCGCCAATCATGTTGCGGTTCACATAGACGTTGCCCACTGACAGAGCCTGCACGACGCGTTCGACGGTGGCGTCGATGCGCGAGTGGACACCGAGCGTGAGACCATAGCCAGTACCTTCGATGGCTTGAATCACCTCTCCAAGACGACCCGCCTTGTAGCGCACCACATGCAGCACCGGGCCGAACACCTCCTGCGCGAGATCGTGCGGCTTGCTGAGTTCGAAGATCTGTGGCGCGACATAGGTGCCATTCGCTGGCGCGGTGCCCGCATAATGCACCTTGGCGGAGCGCTTCATCGCCTCGATATGCGCGTCGAGCTTGTTCTTCGCCTCGCGGTCGATCACCGGCCCCACATGGGTCGAGATCTCGCGCGGATCGGCGATCCTCAGTTCCTGCGCATTGCCCGCGATCATCTCGATCATGCGGTCGGCCACATCGTCCTGGACACAGAGCAGGCGAAGCGCGGAGCAGCGCTGGCCGGCGGAGCGGAAGGCGGACATCACCACGTCGTCGGCCACTTGCTCAGGAAGAGCGGTGGCGTCGACGATCATGGCGTTGATGCCGCCGGTCTCTGCGATCAGCGGCACGATGGCGGCATCCTTGTTCGCGAGCGTGCGGTTGATGATACGGGCCACTTCCGTCGAGCCGGTGAAGACCACGCCCGCGACGTCCTTGTGCTCGACGAGACGCGCGCCGACGCGTCCGTCGCCCGGCACGAGATGGAGCGCCGTCTTCGGCACACCGGCTTCATGCAGGATGCGCACGGCAAAATCGGCGATCAGCGGCGTCTGCTCGGCGGGCTTGGCGACGACGGCGTTGCCCACCATCAGCGCAGCGCTGACCTGGCCGAGAAAGATCGCGAGCGGGAAGTTCCAGGGCGAGATCGCAACGAACACGCCGCGGCCGCGCAGGCGCAGCACATTGCTCTCGCCCGTCGGCCCCGGCATCGCCTCGCCCGCTCCGAAGAGAGTGCGACCCTGGACGGCGTAGTAGCGCAGGAAATCGACCGCCTCGCGCACCTCGGAGAGTGCGTCGTCGAGGGTCTTTCCAGCTTCGACCTGCAAAAGGTGAAGCAGCGCGCCGCGCCGCTCTTCCAATAGATTGGCTGCGCGCTGCAGAGCCTTAGCGCGGGTCTTTGCATCCTCGCGGCTCCATTTTGCGAAGCCGGCCTGCGCCGCAATCATCGCGCGGTCGGCCACATCGGGCGAGGTTTCCGTCACCTGACCCGCGACGGTACTGCCGTCGATGGGGCTGACGAGCGGGCGCGATGCGCCGGAGGCCGCCTTGCCGTCGATCAGCGGCTCGGCCTTGAAGCTCTGCTGCCCACCCTTCTTGATCTCCGCCAACAGCGCATCGAGCGAGGCCTGATGGCCGAACTCCACGCCCTTCGAATTGGCGCGCTCCGGGCCGTAGAGGTCACGCGGCAGGGGCAGCTTGGAATGACGTGCCCGGTCGGCGGACACGATGATGTCGGCTGGACGCTTCAACAGCGACTGGATTGGAACGTCGGTGTCGGCCGCGACTGAGACGAAGGAGGAATTGGCGCCGTTTTCCAGCAGGCGTCGCACGAGATAGGCCAGGAGATCGCGATGACCGCCCACCGGCGCATAGGCGCGGCAGGCGAGGCCCGGGTTATCCTCCAGGAGCCGCGCATAGAGCGCTTCGCCCATGCCGTGCAGGCGCTGGAACTCGTAGCCCTCCGTTCCGCCGGCGCGCTCGATGATGGACGCGACGGTGAGCGCATTGTGCGTGGCGAATTGCGGGTAGATGCGCGGGCGTAAGGACAGCATCTTCTCGGCGCAGGCCATGTAATGCAGGTCCGTCATCGCCTTGCGGGTGAAGACCGGGTAATCGTCGAGCCCGCGCTCCTGGGCGCGCTTCACCTCCGTGTCCCAGTAGGCGCCCTTCACCAGGCGCACCATGAGCTGGCGGTCATAGCGCTCGGCCATGGCGGCGATCGCATCGATCACCGAACCGGCACGCTTCTGGTAAGCCTGGATGGCAAGTCCAAAGCCCTTCCAGTCGGCGAGCGACGGATCGGCGAGCACGGCCTCGATCACCTCGAGCGAGAGTTCGAGCCGGTCTGCTTCTTCCGCGTCGATGGTGAAGTTGAGATCGTAGGACTTCGCCTTTTGCGCTAGCTCGATCGTGAGCGGCACCAGCTCGCGCATGACACGCTCGCGGCTCGTGGCCTCATAGCGCGGATGGAGAGCCGAGAGCTTCACTGAGATGCCGGGACGATTCGGCAGCGGCTCGTTGCCGGCGGAACGGCCGATGGCATCGATGGCGGAGGCATAAGATTCGAAATAGCGGCGGGCGTCCTCGGCGGTGCGGGCGCCTTCTCCCAACATGTCGAAGGAATAGCGGTAGACGCGGCCTTTCGATGAGCTGGCGCGCTTGAGCGCCTCCTCGATGGTCTGGCCGAGCACGAAATGGTTGCCCATCACCCGCATGGCTTGGCGGGTTGCTGTCCGTACTGCGGGCAGGCCGAGGCGCTTGGTGAGCTGGCCCAGGATGCTTTCCGGCGTCTCGCCGGGCTGGATGATGCGGGCAGTGATGCCAAGCGCCCACGCCGAGGCCGAGACGAGGAAGGCATCGGACTTCGCCTCGTGACCGGCGAAATCGGCCTGACCCAGCTTGTCCTCGATCAGCCGGTCGGCGGTGGCGGCATCGGGCACCCGCAGCAGGGCCTCGGCGAGAACCATCAGGGCAAGTCCCTCCTTGGTGGAGAGCGCATATTCCCGCAGCATCTCCTCGACACCGCCGAGGCCGCCGCCCTTGGCGCGGATCGCCTCGATCAGGCGGGCGGCCTGCTCGTCGACGCGTTTCTCCCGCTCAGACGAGAGCCGCGCGCCGGCAAGGAGCCGGGCCGCAAGGGCCTTGTCGTCTTCGGCATAGGGCGGGTTGAAGGGCAGGGCGGTGCTGGCAGCAGAGCTCATCGGAAAATCCTCTGGATGTTTCCGGAAATATATGAGGCCGGCGGGCGTGTTTCGATGGCAAAATCGGCGATGCTGCCGTAGAAACAGCGGAGAAAGTGTAAAAGAGCCGTGATAATGACGGATTTGGACCGGATCGATCGCAAGATTCTCAAAGCTCTCCAGGCCGATGGCCGCATCGCCACGGTCGAGCTTGCAGAAAAGGTAGGATTGTCGCCGACCTCCACCGGCGAGCGGGTCAAGCGCCTGCAGCGGGAGGGGGTGATTGCCGGCTACGGCGCGAGGCTCGATCCGCACCGGCTCGGGCTTGGGCTTCTGGTCTTCGTGGAGGTCTCCCTCGACAAGACGACGGCGGACGTCTTCGAGAAATTTGCCGCTGCCGTAAAGCGCGCTCCAGAGGTTCTCGAATGCCACATGGTGGCGGGCGGGTTCGATTATCTGGTCAAGACCCGCGTGGCCGACATGGCCGCCTATCGGCATTTTCTTGGGGAGATCCTTCTCGCGCTTCCGGGCGTGAAGGAGACGCGCACCTATGCGGTGATGGAAGAAGTGAAAAGCGACGGCATGCTGCCGGTGTGACTGCCGCATGACGTCATGGCCGGGCTTGTCCCGGCCATCTCGATAAGAAGGGCGCGCACCTTTCCAAACGAGATCACCGGCACAAGGCCGGTGATGACGAATGAGGTGATTTAACCGGTAACGGTCTCTTCCTCGTTCTTCGTCTTCCAGAGCGAGTAGACGACACCGCCTGCGATCAGGGCGAGAGTCACCCCGAGCGAGATGGTGGGATCGAGCTTGCCCACGAGCTGGTTCCAGAAGATCTTGCCGCCGATGAAGACGAGCACCAGAGCCAGGGCGTATTTCAGGTAGTGGAACCGATGCACCATGGCGGCCAGCGCGAAGTAGAGCGCCCGCAGGCCCAGGATCGCCATGATGTTGGCGGTGTAGACCACGAAGGTGTCCGTGGTGATGGCGAAGATCGCCGGCACCGAATCCACCGCGAAGATCAGGTCCGCGACATTGATCACCACAAGGGCCAGGAAGAGCGGCGTCGCCCAGGTGACGATCCTGCCCGTTTTCGGATCGGGCTCCCGCACGAAGAAGTGCTGATCGTGCAGGCGGTTCGTCACCCGCATGTGGTTGCGCAGGAAGCGGACGAGCGGGTTCTTCTCGATGTCGGGATCGCTCTCGGGCACGACCAGCATCTTGATGCCCGTCGCGATGAGGAAGGCGCCGAAGACATAGAGCATCCACGCGTATTCCTGTACCAGCGCGGCGCCCAATGCGATCATGATGCCGCGCAGAACGATGACGCCGATGATACCCCACACGAGGGCGCGGTACTGGTATTTCCGAGGAATCGCGAAGTAGCTGAAGATCAGCGAGATCACGAAGACATTGTCGATCGACAGGGACTTCTCGATGAAGAAGCCTGTGAAATACGAGATGCCCGCGTGCGTGCCGTCTTCGGTCACCAGCAGGCCGGTCTCGAAGGACCACCAGATATAGGCACCGAAGGCGGCTGCGATGCCGATGTAGAAAGCAGATAGCAGGAGACTCTCCTTCACGCCGAGTTCTTTGTCCTTTCTGTTCAGGACACCGAGATCGAAAGCGAGGAGAAAAACGACAAGGCTCAGGAAAGCCGTCCACATCCAGACGGGCTTTCCCAGCCATTCCATGAGCAGGAATTCTGGCATAACCGGACCTATGATTGCTTCTGTTCAAGCATCGGCGCCGACATCACAGCCGCATACTGCATCCTGCCAGAGGGGCCCGGTTGCCGATGGGTCTCAACGTGGGAAGCTCTCTCGTGCCCGTCAAGGGTCCGGAACTTAAGAATTTCTGCTCAATTTTACGTCATGTGCCGGTTCTGGAGGCGGGGTTGCCCGGGCAAGAGACTTGACCCGGAGAGCCGATCTGATTGCATGGTCAAGAACAGGACAGATGGTGAAAAAGAGCGCCACGAGGCCACAGACCATAAAAACAGAGGTGACGGTGATGTTTGCGGATCGTTCGACGAAGGCGAAGTGGGTCAAGGGGATGCTGGCCGGAGCGGCCGTGCTTCTCGGGTCCGCTGCGGCTCAGGCTCAAACACCCGTGCGGTTCTCCCTGGACTGGCGCTGGGAAGGCCCGGCGGCCCCCTTCGCCGTTGCCATCGACAAGGGCTACTTCAAGGCAGAGGGATTGGACGTCACGATCGATCCGGCCGCAGGCTCCCGCGAGCCGATTTCCCGCGTCGCCTCGGGCACCTATGACGTGGGCTTCGGCGACGTGAACTCCCTCGTGCGCTTCCGTGACGAGAATCCCGGTACCGACATCAAGGCCGTGATGGTCATCTATGACCGTCCGCCCTTCGCCATCATTGGGCGCAAGAGCCGCGGCATCACCAAGGAGGTGTCGAGTCTCCAGGGCAGGAAGTTCGGCGCGCCTGCCGCCGACGGCGCCTATGCGCAATGGCCGATCTTCAAGGCCGTCAACAAGATCGACGATTCCACCATGAAGTTCGAGAACGTGGGCTTCCCGGTCCGCGAGCCCATGCTGGCTCAGGGAGAAGTCGATGCGGTGTTCGGCTTCTCGATGTCTTCCTACATCAACCTGAAGTCCCGCGGCGTGCCGGCGGACGATATCGTCGTGATGCTCATGAGCGATTACGGCGTCGATCTCTACGGCAACACCATCATCGTCTCGCAGAAGTTCGCCCAGGAGAAGCCGGAGGCCGTGAAGGGGCTTCTGCGCGCCATCATGAAGGGCGTGCAGGATACGGTGAAGGATCCGTCGAGCGCAGTGGATTCGGTGATCAAGCGCAACGACGTCGCCAAGAAGGACGTGGAACTCGAGCGCCTCAAGATGGTGCTGGAGCAGAACATGATCACCCCGTGGGTGAAGGAGAACGGTTTTGGCGGCATCGACAAGGTTCGCTTCGCCAAAGCCCTCGACCAGATCGGCCTCACCTTCACCTACAAGACAAAGCCGGAGGTAGACGCCGTGTTCACGGAGCAGTTCCTCCCCGCCGCCGACCAGCGCAAGGTGAACTGATCGTTCGAGCCCGGCTGTGACAGCAGCCGGGCTTTTCTTTTGACCCGACGGCATTGTTTCATGAAACCCTTTGTCGACATTCACGACGTCACCCATGTCTATGCGCGGGCCGAGGATGGCTTGCCTGCCGTCAGAAACCTGAACCTCAAGGTGAACGAGGGCGAGTTCGCCGCCATCGTCGGCCCCTCGGGCTGCGGAAAATCCACTTTGATGAAGCTTGCCACCGGTTTGCAGTTTCCCCGTGAAGGCACCGTTATCGTCGACGGCAAGCAAGTTGGGGCACCGGTGAAACTTGCCGGCATGGCTTTCCAGAACCCGACCATGCTGCCCTGGCGCACGACACTCGACAACATCCTCCTGCCGCTCGAAATCGTGGAGCCGCACCGCTCACGCCTGCGTCGTCACAAGGCGGAATATGTGGCCAAGGCGGAGAGCCTGCTGGAGCAGGTCGGCCTGAAGGGGCAGGGGCACAAGTTTCCCTGGCAACTCTCGGGCGGCATGCAGCAACGCGCCTCGCTCTGCCGTGCATTGATCCATGAGCCGAAACTCCTGATGCTCGACGAGCCCTTCGGCGCGCTCGACAGCTTCACCCGCGAGGAGTTGTGGTGCGTAATGCGCGATCTGCATGCGGCGCAGAAGGTCACGATCATTCTGGTCACCCACGATCTGCGCGAGGCCGCGTTCCTGTCGGATCGAATCTTCTGCATGAGCGCGCGTCCGGGCCGCATCGTTGCCGAGCGGGAAGTCGAATTCCCGCGGCCGCGCGATCTCGAGATCACCTACACGCCGGAATTCTCCGCTCTCGTCCACGAATTGCGCGGTCACATCGCGCAGGCGCGCCAAGCGGCATGAGAAACCCATGAAAACCAAGAACCAGCTCGCTCTTGCTCCATGGGTCTTCACCATCGGCTTTTTCGTCCTGTGGGAAATCCTCTGCCATGTTCTGAGGATCTCGAGCTTCATCCTGCCGGCGCCTTCCACAATCCTGTTCGCCGTGTGGGAGTACCGGAATCAGCTTGCCTACCACGCCATGCACACCCTCTGGATGACGCTGGCCGGCTTCGGCCTTGCGGTCGGGTTCGGGCTGCTGCTCGGGATGCTGCTCGGTTCCTCGCGGCTCATCAATGCCGGCACCTATCCGCTGCTCGTGGGCTTCAACTCGATCCCGAAAGTGGCCGTGGTTCCGATTCTCGTGTTCTGGTTCGGCGTCGGCTGGGTGCCGCCGGTGATGACGGCCTTCCTGATCTCGTTCTTCCCCATCGTGGTGAACGTCGCCACCGGCATCTCCACGGTGGAACCGGAAATGGAGGACGTGCTGCGGGCGCTCGGCGCCTCGAAGCGCGACATCGTGTTCAAGGTCGGTGTGCCGCGCGCGATGCCGTATTTCTTCGGCTCGCTCAAAGTCGCGATCACGCTGGCTTATGTGGGTTCCGTGATCGGCGAACAGAATGCGTCCAACGTGGGCATCGGTAACCTGCTCACCCGCGCCTCCGCGGCCTTCGAAGTACCTCTTGTCTGGGCGGCCCTCCTGGTGCTCGCGGTGCTCGGCGTCATCATGTACGTGATCACGGCCTATGTGGAGCGCTCCATGACCGGCTGGGCGCAGCGCTCGCAGATGGCGGCTTAACGCCTCAACGACAGCGGATTATCGGAGAGCGCTGCCGCATCGGGCTGATCGACAGCGGGGCGTCCGAGGAAGGCGTTCCAGAGCTTTTCCACTGTCTCGCGTTCGAGATCATCGACGATGAACACGATGCGGCTGCGGCGATCCTCGCTCGGCCAGCGCGGCAGCACTGCGGGAACGTGGATCACATGCTGCACGCCGTGGATCACGACCGGATGCTCTGGGTCTTCGGCCAGAGCCACGAGTCCTTTCACGCGCAAAAGTTTCGCTCCTTGAGAAGAGCGCAGAAGGTCGAGGAACATGTCGAGCGTTCCCTGGCGGATCGGCTCGTCGCTGGTGAGACAGAAGGCACGGATCTTCTCGTCGTGCCGGTTCACATCGTGATGATGGTGATGATCGTGGCCGTGATGGTGATGATGGTGCCCATGCTGATGAGCATGGCTCTCGCGCTCCGCCTCCTCGACAGCCTCCGTTTTCAGCCATGCGGCGACGTCGGCGATCTTGCCGTCGAGACCGAAGAGACCGCCCGAGATGACCGCCTCGGCCGGTGCATCCGTCTCCAGAAGAGCCGCGCCGGGATTGAGCTGGTGCAATCGCTCGCGCAGCAGGGTGAGGCTGTCCCAATCCTGAACGAGATCGGTCTTGGTGATGACGATCCGCTCGGCCACGGCCGCCTGCTTCACGGCTTCGCGATGCGCATCCAGGGTGGCCGTGCCATTCACCGCATCGACCACCGTCACCACGCCTTCGACCGCGTAACGCATCGACAGATAGGGATGGTAGAGTACGGCGTGGAGGATCGGTGCCGGATCGGCGAGGCCCGTGGTCTCGATGATCACGCGCTTGAACGGCAGGATGCGGTCGTTATCGCGCTTGCGCAGCAAATCCTCGAGCGTCGCGATGAGGTCTCCGCGCACGGTGCAGCAGAGACAGCCGGCGGAGAGCAGCACCATGCCCTCGTCAATGGTCTCCACCAGCAGGTGATCGAGGCCGATCTCGCCGAACTCGTTCATGATGACCACTGTGTCCTGCAGCGCTGGATCCTTCAGGAGCCGGTTGAGCAGGGTGGTTTTGCCCGACCCCAGGAAGCCGGTGAGGATGGTGAGCGGGATCGGGGCAGGGGGAGTCATGGTTGTCATCGGGTCAATCCGCAATCGGCACCAGGGGCGCATCCTTCAGGCGGCGCTGTTCCAACAGAACGTTGGCAATGATAGCCGCCAGCACAAGAGCCCCGCCCGCGATTTGCAGTGGGACGAGCGTTTCGTTCAGGATGACGGCTGATGCAACGGCAGCCACCACGGGCTCTGTGCAGTAGATGATACCGGCCGCAACTGCGGTGATGCGTCCGAGCGCCAGGAGCTGCAGCACGAAACCGAATACGTAGCCGCCGATCGTCATGGCGACCGCGAAGGGCGCGATGGCGAGCGCGGAGGGTGGTGCGAGCTGGCCCGCGGCCAGGCTGATGAGCGCGGCGGTCGGCAGCACGATCAGGTGGATCCAGAAGGTCTTGGCCATGACGCCGGTCTTGCGGCACCGCGCGGCAGCAAAGAACTGGATCGCGGTGGCGATGCTCGCGCCGAAGGCGAGGGCCAGGCCACGCCAGTCGAGATCGCCGAAAACCGGTCCGACGACGAGGGCAACGCCGAGTGTTGCCGTTGCCACCACACCAAGCAGAGCTGGCGTGAGTCTCGTTCCCTCCACGAAGGGGCTCGCGAGCACGATGAGACTAGGAAAGGTGTAGAACACCACCGCCGCCACCGTGACTGGAATGAAAGCCACCGACGAGAGATAACAGATGCCCACGAAGGCGGTGGAGATCCCGAGGAGAAGCAGCGTGCCCCGCTCCACCCGGGCCGCCCTCAGGGAACTTCTCGTGACGGCGGCGACGATGCCGACCAGCACCAGCATCAAGAAGACACGGTAGACCACGATGGCCGAGCCATTGGCTCCCGCAAAGGAAGCCATGCGGGCATAGACGATATTGAAACCGTAGAGGCTGGCTGAGACGAGGGCGAAGAGCAGACCGTCGGCGGGGGAGGAGGTGCGATTCATTGCAAGGTTCGGCTATGAGGCGGAACCGTTCGCCCGAAAGGGACGGGAATGCAAGGCCCAAAACAAAACGCCCGGTCGATGGCCGGGCGTTTCAGAGAAGCAGATATCTGTCGGATCAGTTCGCGACGGATTTCGGCTTTGCTGTGGCGTCGGCCTTTTGCGGGGCCTTGGCCTTGGTATCCGTCGAGGGCTTCGACTTTGCGGCAGGTTTGGCGCTGCCGGTCACCGGTTTGACGGCGACGCTGGCGCGTGACTGCTCCTTGCCCTTGGCGGTAGCCTTCACGGGCTCCTTCGCGTCGGCCTTCTTGTCATCCGATGCCTTGGCGTCGGCCTGTTTGGCCGGCGTCTTCTTGGAAGCGGTGGCCTTCTTGGTCTTCGCCTTGCGGGCCTGCTCGGCGGCCTCTTCCGCTGCCGCTTGGGCGGCCAGCTCGGCCTCGGAGGGAGGATTCATGCCGATCCAGACGCGCTCAGGCTGAACCGTGGCACGGGGGCCGAGCACGGTGCGCACCGGGTTCTCAGAGGAATCCCCGGCAAAGGCCATGACCTCGGAGGAGAACAGGTTCGGGATGTTGCTGTCGGTCTCGGCGACGGCCGGAGTATCCTCTTCCTGCGGCATCGGTCCGCGCCGGTCGCAGATGACGGGGCGCATGTCGGGCGGCGTGGTATTGGCCGAGGCGGGCAAAGCAGCAAGCTCGGGATTGGTGAAGTTCACCTTGCTGCTGAAGCCGCGATCGAACAATTCAGCCGCCTTGATCGTGCGCTCGTTGGCGGAGGGAGCGCCGAGCACGACGGTGATGAGATGGCGGCCATTGCGGGTCGCGCTCGCCACCACGTTGAATCCGGCCGAGCAGATGAAGCCGGTCTTCATGCCGTCGGCGCCGGGATAGCGGCCGATCAGCCCGTTGGTGTTGCGCATGATGCGCCGACCGAACTGGACTGCGCCGATATCGAACAGGTCTGCGTGAGCGGGAAACTCGCGCAGCAGCGCGCGGGCGAGCACGGCCATGTCGCGGGCCGAAGTCTGGTTGCGCTCATCGGGCAGGCCGTGCGGATTGACGAAGTGGCTGCTGACCATGCCGAGGTGCTGGGCATGCTCGTTCATCAGTTCCGAGAAGCCGTCGATCGAGCCGCCGATATTCTCGGCAATGGTTGCAGCGACATCGTTCGCTGACTTGACCATCATGATCTTCAAGGCGTTGTCGAGACGGATCTCCGTGCCGGGCTTGAAGCCCATCTTGGACGGAGGCAGGGCGGCCGCGCTATCGGAGACGGTCAGGAGCGTTTCCATGCTCAACTGGCCGGAGCGGACCTTGTCGAGGGCCACATAGGCCGTCATCAGCTTGGTAATCGAGGCGGGAAACCACGGGTCAGTCGCGCGCTCCGCGTGCAGGACGCGGCCGGACTCCACTTCAACCACAAGAGCGGGGCCGCCGGCGGCCAGAGCCGAACCGCTCATCAGAGCAGTCAAAGCAAAGGCTGTCACGCGGAGGGCTCGGCTAACGTTCATGCGGAACGACTCCTTGGCTTCGTTCAACGATAGGAGAGGATCTCGATCAAGCCCCGCCTGTCAGCTGGGCTATTTTTAGTGCCAAACCTTGGCCTTGGCTAGGTTTTGGCGGCTTATTGCTTGTTTGTATCACCGTTCTTAACGAAATCCGTGGCAAGAGAGTGGCAAGAGCGGCTCGGTTTGAAGATCGATATGAATACATCCCTTCTCTGGATTCCAGTGACGCTGGCAGCGGCCGCTGCGCAGACCGGCCGCAATGCCACCCAGCGCCGCCTGACCGAAACCATTGGAACCGTGGGAGCGACCCAGGTCCGCTTCCTCTATGGATTTCCCTTCGCTCTTCTGGCGCTGGTCGTGATGAACCTTGTGACCGGAGAGGTTGTTCCAGGATCCAACCCGACCTTTCTGGCCTACGCCCTCACCGGCGCCGTCACCCAGATCCTCGCCACGGCCCTGATGCTTGCGGCCATGCGCGAGCGCGCCTTCTCGGTGGTGACCGCCTATACCAAGACCGAACCGGTCCAGGTGGCCCTGTTCGGGCTGGTGCTCTTGGGGGACCATCTGACGCCAGCCATGGGGCTCGCCATTGCAGTGGCGACCGCGGGCGTCCTGCTCATGTCTGTGAAGCCGGGTACGAGTCTGACTTCATCAGGCCTGAAGCCCATTCTCTTCGGCCTCGCCTCGGGAGCCTTCTTCGCTCTGGCAGCCATCGGCTTTCGCGGCGCCATCCTGTCGCTCGACGGGGGATCTCCCCTGATCAGGGCTTCCACGACCCTTGTCTGGGGCCTGGGTCTGCAGACGGCTATCCTTCTGATCTGGCTTGGGCTCTTCGACCGCAAGGCGCTGATGGCGAGCTTCAAAGCATGGCGTCCCTCCCTGGGAGCGGGCTTTCTCGGGGCGCTCGCATCCCAGTTCTGGTTCATCGGCTTCGCGCTGACGACAGCTGCGAATGTCCGTACGCTGGCTCTCGTCGAGGTGCTGATGGCGCAGGCGGTCTCTCATCGCTTCCTGACGCAGACGACAACCCGACGGGAACTGGCCGGCATGCTCCTGATCCTCGCCGGCGTCGGCCTGCTGCTCCTGGCGCAACGTTAGCTTGTCGCTGCGGCAGCCACATGTTAACGAACAACGTTGCATATCCAATGAACGTGTTCGGACCCATTTCATGACCGATGCCGCTGCCCCCGAGAATGTTCAACCTGCCTACCGTGTTCTCCAGGTTGGGGACCCAGCTCCCTGGTTCAAGCAGAACTCGACCAGCAACCCACAATTCAGCTTCGACACGGTGGCTGGACGCTATGTCGTCCTGTGCTTCTACGGCATGGGTTCGGACAATGTCGGGCGTGCGACCCTGGCCTCGTTCCAGGAGACACACCGCGATCTGTTCGACGACGACAAGGTCGCGATCTTCGGCGTGAGCGTCGATCCGTCGGACGAGTCGGAGATGCGGGCGGAGCAGATCGTTCCGGGGATCCGTCATTTCTGGGATTTCGATGGCACTGTCGGTCGCCTCGATGGTGCTCTGCCGCGCAACGCACTGCCGGGCCAGTCGCAGATTCCGATCCGACGCTTCTGGATGGTGCTTAACCCAACCTTGCGCGTGCGTGCCATCTTTCCCTTCGAGGCCGATGGCAGCGACCGTGAGAAGGTGATGGCCTATGTACGTGATCTGCCTCCGGTGAATCGGTTCGCCGGTTTCGAGATTCCCGCTCCCGTACTCGTGATCCCGGACGTGTTCGAGCCTGAATTCTGCCGGTACCTGATCGGTCTCTACGAGCAGCATGGTGGTGAGGAATCGGGCTTCATGCGCGAGGTCAACGGCAAGACCGTTGCCACCCATGATCCGAACCACAAGCGGCGCAAGGATTACACGATCACGGATCAAAATCTGATCCGCCAGGTGCAGCACCGCATCATCCGCCGCATCAATCCCGAGATCGAACGGGTGCACTTCTTCAAGCCCTCGCGCATGGAGCGCTACATCGTCTCCTGCTATGCGGCGGAGGACGGCGGTCATTTCCGTGCGCACCGAGACAACACGACGAACGGCACGGCCCATCGACGCTTCGCTGTCTCGATCAATCTCAACAGCGATTTCGAAGGCGGCGAGGTCAGTTTCCCGGAATTCGGTTCGCGGAGCTACAAGGCTCCGGCCGGAGGCGCGGTGGTGTTCTCATGCCCGCTTCTTCATGCGGTGTCTCGCGTGACAGAGGGCCGCCGATTTGCCTTCCTGCCTTTCCTCTATGACAAGGAAGCCGCCAAGATCCGCGAGGCGAACAACGCTAATCTCGGCGAAGGCGTGGGCGCCTACAAGGCCTGATCTCAGTCGCTTAGCGACAGTGCAAGAGGCAGAATGGTGTCTCGCGTCAATGGGGCGAGCTGCGTTTTGACCGGCGCACGCGGATCGATCCAGATGAATTCGTCGATCTCGGCCTGACAGAAGATCTCTCCAGCAAGGCTGACTGCATAGACGACGGCCCGCACCGTCTTTCCAGGCTCGTTCGCTGCCGACGCTTCGAAAACACCGAGGCGCCTTGCGGATCCCGGAACGATGCGGCAGCCAATTTCCTCATGGAGTTCCCGTGCAAGGGCATCCAGATCGCTCTCGCCCGGCTCGCGTTTGCCGCCGGGCTGGAGGAAATGCGCTGTGCCGCGCTTGCGCACGAGCAGGACATGGCCGCGCTCGTTGCGGACGAGGGCGGTGACGATCTCGATCACCGCTCGCCTGCCTTGATCCATTTGTCGACCTTCGGCGGCTCATAGGCGCGGATGGCCTTGATCAGGGCGGTAGGCTCATTCTCGACGATCAGCATCGCGCGATGGATCGGCTTCACGAAGCCGCGCTCGACCACGTCGTCCAGGAAATCCGTCAGCTTGTCGTAGAAGCCGTCGGCATTCAGAAGCGCGCAGGGTTTGCGGTGATAGCCGAGCTGCGCCCAGGTCCAGACCTCGAACAACTCCTCAAAGGTGCCCAAGCCCCCGGGCAGGGCGATGAAGCCGTCCGCGAGCTCGGCCATGAGCGCCTTGCGCTCGTGCATGGAGCCTACGACCCGAAGGTCGCTCAATCCGCGATGGGCGATCTCCTTGTCGACCAGCGCCTGCGGCATGACGCCGATCACCTGGCCACCCTTGGCGAGAACCGCATCGGCGACCGCGCCCATGAGCCCGACAGAGGCGCCGCCATAGACCAGATCGATCCCCTGGGCGGCCATGGTCTTACCGAGCGCCCGCGCAGTCTCGAGATAAACAGGATCCTGGCCGCTGCTGGAGCCGCAGAAGACACACAGGCGCATGGGACATTCCTTCGTGATTCGTGTCATGCATCGATGAACGACAGGATGAAGCCAAGCTCAAGCCTCTCAAGCGCACCTGACATGTGATCGTGCGGCTTGCTGAAAGCCCCAAAGAGGGCCACCTTGTCTCTCAACAACACATCCTTGAGGAGACATCCATGACTGCCTGCATCGTCGGCTGGGCCCATACTCCCTTCGGCAAGCTCGATACCGAGAGTGTCGAGAGCCTGATCGTCCGCGTCGCCAACGAGGCGCTGGAACATGCGGGCCTTGCCGTCGAGGACGTGGACGAGGTGGTGCTCGGCCATTTCAACGGCGGTTTTTCGGCCCAGGATTTCACCGCCTCCCTCGTCTTCCAGGCGAGCGACAAGTTCCGCTTCAAGCCGGCGACCCGGGTCGAGAATGCCTGCGCGACAGGATCGGCCGCCGTGCATCAGGCGATCAAGACCATCGAGGCCAAGCGCGCCAAGACGGTGCTGGTGGTCGGCGTGGAGCAGATGACGAAGACGCCGGGGCCCGAGATCGGCAACATCCTGCTCAAGGCGTCCTATCTGCCGGAGGATGGCGACACCCCGGGCGGGTTCGCGGGCGTGTTCGGCAAGATCGCCGGCACCTACTTCCAGCGCTATGGCGACCAATCCGATGCGCTTGCCTTGATCGCCGCCAAGAACCACAAGAACGGCGTCGACAATCCCTATGCGCAGATGCGCAAGGACTTAGGATTCGAGTTCTGCCGCGCCGAAAGCGAGAAGAATCCTTACGTCGCAGGACCCTTGAAGCGCACCGATTGCTCGCTCGTCTCCGATGGCGCGGCCGCCCTGGTCCTGGCCGACACCGAGACGGCGTTGCGCATGAAGCGCGCGGTCGCCTTCCGGGCCACAGCCCATGCGCAGGATTTCCTGCCCATGTCGAAGCGCGACATCATCCAGTTCGAAGGCTGCGCGGAAGCTTGGCGGCGCGCACTCTCCCAGGCCGGAATCCAGCTGACGGATCTTTCCTTCATCGAGACCCACGACTGCTTCACCATTGCCGAACTCATCGAATACGAAGCGATGGGCCTGACCCCACGCGGGCAGGGCGCGACCGCGATCAAGGAAGGCTGGACGAATCGCGACGGCAAGCTTCCGGTGAACCCCTCTGGCGGCCTCAAGGCGAAGGGCCACCCCATCGGCGCCACCGGCGTCTCTATGCATGCGCTCAGCGCGATGCAGCTCTGCGAGGAGGCCGGAGGCATCCAGGTGAAGAATCCGGTTCTCGGCGGCATCTTCAACATGGGTGGCGCTGCGGTGGCGAATTACGTGAGCGTGCTCGAGCGGATTAAATAGTCGCCGCCCGTCTTCCCTCCCCTTTGCGGGGAGGGATTGAGGGTGGGGGCGAAAAAGTCGGAGCGATGCGCTTCATTCGGATGGGTCTACGGTCGCTACAGCACCTGACTGAATTGATCCCTCATCCAGTCGCACCAGCCCCACCCTTGCCCCTCCCCGCAAAGGGGGAGGGGAAAAGCGGAGCGCCTATTCCCCCGGCGCCTTGGCCTGGATGGCCAGGGCGTGCAGGCCCCTGTCGAAAGCGCCTTTCAGGGTGTCGTTGACGAGGCGGTGACGCTCGACCCGGCTCTTGCCGGAGAAGGCTTCCGATACGATATAAACCTGGAAATGAGTTTCTCCGCCTTCCCGCCATCCGGCATGGCCGTGATGCTTTTCTGATTCGTCGATGACGGTCAGTTCGGTCGGCTGCAGGCTCTCCTGCAAAGTTTGTGTGATCCAGTGCTGAAGGGTCATGCTGTTTTGTAAAACCTTTTTGAACGGGTCTGCGGCGAAAAGCGTTCAGGCCTTGGCTCAAGGCCCCAAGCCACTCATAATCACTGAATCATGGATCTCAACTCGCCTCTTTTCGACCGCATCCGGATCAAGCCTTCCTGCGAGGAGCCGCAGGAGGCCAAGGGACCCGTGTGCGAGCACCCCGCCTGCAAGGCGGCGGGGGAATTTCGTGCGCCCAAGGGGCGGGACCGGGAGGGCCAGTACTGGCGTTTCTGCCTCCAGCATGTGCGCGAGTACAACGCCTCGTACAATTACTTCGCCGGCATGTCGGATTCCGCCGTCGCGGCCTTCCAGAAGGATTCCATCATCGGCCATCGCCCGACCTGGACCATGGGCATGAACGCCTCGGGCCATGACCAGGAACAGAGCGCCAAGGCCGAACCGCGGGACTGGGGCTATTTCGATCCCCTCGGGGTCCTCAAGGGCGAGGACTTCACTCAGGCTCGGACCAGCCGGGCCCGGCCCGAGCCGAAGCGTCCGCGCTATGCGGGTGCGGTGCGCCGGGCGCTGGACATCCTCGGCCTCGACGAGACCGCCGACGGCCCCGCGATCAAGGCCCAGTACAAGGCCCTGGTGAAGCGGTTCCATCCCGATGCCAATGGGGGCGACCGCTCCTTCGAGGAGCGCCTGCGCGACATCATCAAGGCGCATGATGCCCTGAAAAGCGCCGGCCTGTGCTGAAATCATATCCTTTCAGGCAAGGCTGACCAGCTCATTAGGAAATTGCGCCATTCCATCATGGGGGTTAAGAAGCCCATGACATCTTCACGACACACGAAAGAGACCGAGAGGCCCCTATGACGGCACAAACCGAGACAGCGACCCTTCTGCCCGATATGAAGGTGTCCGTGCGACAGGTCTTCGGCATCGACTCGGATCTGGAAGTTCCCGCCTTCTCGCAGGCGGAGGGGCATGTGCCCGATCTCGACCCCGATTATCTCTTCGACCGGGACACGACGCTTGCGATCCTCGCCGGCTTCGCGCGCAACCGCCGCGTCATGATCACGGGCTATCACGGCACCGGCAAGTCGACCCATATCGAGCAGGTGGCGGCTCGCCTGAATTGGCCCTGTGTGCGCGTGAATCTGGACAGCCACGTCTCCCGTATCGACCTCGTCGGCAAGGACGCCATCGTGCTGCAGGAGGGCAAGCAGGTTACCGCCTTCCAGGACGGCATCCTGCCCTGGGCGCTGCAGAACAACGTGGCCCTCGTGTTCGACGAATACGATGCCGGCCGCCCGGATGTGATGTTCGTGATCCAGCGCGTGCTGGAGCAATCGGGCAAGCTCACGCTGCTCGACCAGAAGCGCGTGATCCGGCCTCACCCGGCTTTTCGCCTCTTTGCCACCGCCAACACGGTCGGCCTCGGCGACACCTCGGGGCTCTATCACGGCACGCAGCAGATCAACCAGGGCCAGATGGACCGCTGGTCCATCGTCACGACGCTGAACTACCTGCCGCACGACAAGGAGGTGGACATCGTCCTCTCCAAGGCGAAGCACTATCAGGAGAACTCGGATGGCCGCGACATCGTCAACAAGATGGTGCGCGTCGCCGATCTCACCCGCTCGGCCTTCATGAACGGCGATCTCTCGACCGTCATGAGTCCGCGCACGGTGATTACCTGGGCCGAGAACGCCGAGATCTTCGGCGATACGGGCTTCGCCTTCCGCGTCACCTTCCTCAACAAGTGCGACGAGTTGGAACGTGCCCTCGTGGCCGAGTTCTACCAGCGCTCCTTCGGCAAGGAACTGCCGGAGAGCGCCGTGAACATGGTGCTATCATAGTCATAAGACGTCATCCCGGACGCGCCATGGGCGCGATCCGGGATCGTTTGGGAGTTTCGCTGGTTTTGGCGATCCCGGCTCTTCGCTAGCGCATCGTGCGGAAAAGTGGTCCCGGTTTTCCGCATCCAACGATGCGCCAGCCAAGGGAGGAAGCATCGGATCGATCCCAAAAGTGGCCTCCACTTCTGGGTCCGATGCTTTAAGCTCCGGCCGGGATGACGGATGAAGGAATTTCATGTCCATCTCGAACCGCAAGCCAGGTGACAAGAAGGAAGCACCGGCGGAGCCGCTGAAGCGCTCCATTGCCGGCACCATGAAGGCGATCGCCCGCAAGCCCGATCTCGAGGTTGCCTTCGCGTCCGACCGTCCGGTTCTCATGGGCCAGGACAAGGCGCGCCTGCCGGAGCCGCCCCGTCGGCTGACTGCGCAGGACGTGGCAGTACTGCGCGGCAATGCCGATGCCATGGCCTTGCGCTTGGCATGCCACGACACCGCCCTTCACCGGAAACTCGCCCCCGAGGGCCAGGCTGCCCGCGCCGTGTTCGATGCGGTCGAGCAGGCGCGCGTGGAATCCATCGGCTCGCGGCGCATGGCCGGCATCTCCTCCAACATCTCGGCGATGCTGGAGGACCGCTATCATCGCGGCGGCAAATACGAAGAGATCACGGACCGCGCCGATGCACCGCTCGAGGATGCGCTCGCCCTTATGGTGCGCGAGCGCCTGACCGGCGCGAAGCCGCCCGTGTCGGCGGCCAAGATCGTCGATCTCTGGCGCGATTTCATCGAGGACCGCGCCGGGCGCGATCTTGATGGCCTGCTCAAGAACATCGAGAACCAGCGCAGCTTCGCCCGCTCCATCCGCGATCTTCTCTCCTCGCTCGACATGGCCGACGAGGCGGCCATGGATTCCGAGGATGAGGAGAACGAGGACGAGAACGAATCCGAGGAGCAGGAGCAGCAGGGCGAGGGCGAATCCGAGCAGGAAGCCCAAGGCGACCGGGCTGAGGTGGAAATCAGCGAGGATTCCAGCGACGAGATGGAGGACGGCGCCACGGAAGAGGCCGACGGTCCTTCCGGCGAGCTGCCCGAGGAATCTGAGGAAGCGGATTCCGAGGATGCCGGCGAATCCTGGCGTCCGCCGTCGCGTTCCAACGAGGCGCGGGGCCCCGACTACAAGGCCTATACCCAGAAATTCGACGAGATCATTCATGCGGAAGACCTCTGCGATGCGGATGAGCTCACGCGGCTTCGCGCTTATCTCGACAAGCAGCTCGCCCATCTGCAGGGCGTGGTCGGCCGCCTCGCGAACCGTCTGCAGCGCCGCCTGATGGCGCAGCAGAACCGGTCCTGGGAATTCGATCTCGAAGAGGGAACGCTCGATCCTGCGCGCCTGCCGCGTATCGTCATGGATCCGTTCCAGCCTCTCAGCTTCAAGCAGGAGCAGGACACGAATTTCCGCGACACGGTGGTGACGCTGCTCCTCGACAATTCCGGCTCCATGCGCGGGCGCCCGATCACGGTCGCCGCCACCTGCGCCGACATTCTCGCCCGGACGCTGGAGCGCTGCGGCGTGAAGGTGGAAATCCTCGGCTTCACCACCCGCGCCTGGAAGGGCGGGCAGGCGCGCGAGACATGGCTGCAGAACGGCAAGCCGGCCAATCCCGGCCGCCTCAACGACCTGCGCCACATCATCTACAAGTCGGCGGACGCGCCTTGGCGGCGTGCGCGCAAGAACTTAGGCCTGATGATGCGCGAGGGCCTGCTGAAGGAAAACATCGACGGCGAGGCGCTCGACTGGGCGCATAAGCGTCTGCTCGGCCGGCCCGAGCAGCGCCGCATCCTGATGGTGATCTCGGACGGCGCGCCGGTGGACGACTCGACGCTCTCGGTCAATCCCGGCAATTATCTCGAGCGGCATCTGCGCTTCATCATCGAGGAGATCGAGACCCGCTCTCCCGTGGAACTCATCGCCATCGGCATCGGCCACGACGTGACGCGCTATTACCGCCGCGCCGTGACCATCGTCGATGCGGAGGAGCTTGGCGGTGTCATGACCGAAAAGCTCGCGGAGCTGTTCGAGGAGAACGCAGTGCCGCCCTCCCGCGGTGTGCCCCGCCGCAGAGCCGTCGCTTGAGGCTCAGCCGGCGCAACTTTCTCATCGGCGGCGGTGCTGCCGCCGCATCCATGGCCTGTGCCGGCGTCGCCCTGGCGCAGCGCCCGCAGGCCTTCCGCGGCGCGACCTCCATCGATGTGGAGGTGCAGCCGATCAGCCGGCTCTCCACCACCGATCCTGACCGCTCGCGCTTCGGCGCCGTGATGTTCCGCTCCGGCGTGGACTTGCGGTCGCGGGTCTCGGCCTTCGGCGGCTTCTCCGGTCTGTGGCGCTCGGCCAATGGCCAGGAGATCATCGCGCTCGCCGATAACGCGCAATTGTTGAAAGCGCGGGTCGAAACATCGGACGGGCGGCTCTCCGGTCTCGGCAGTTCGGTTTTGTCTCCGCTCATTCTGGCCAACGGCGTCCCCATGCGGCGCTCGCGCTATTACGACACGGAGAGCTTTGCGCTTGCAGGCAACACCGCCTTCGTCGGCGTCGAGCGAAATCATGCGGTGATCCGGTTCGAGCGCACTGGGACGGGAAGCATCATTCGCGGCGTTCCCATTCCTGTGCCAAAGGAGCTGAGGGATCTGCCGAACAACGGCGGCCTGGAAGCCCTCGGCATAGCGCCTCAGCGCTCGCCCCTGAACGGAGCACTCGTCGGCATCGCGGAAGGCGGCAGCGGCTTCATCCTGACCGGCCCGCGGCAGGGTGCCTTCCAGATTGTTCTCTCGGGCGGCTTCGACGTCACCGATCTCGCCTTCCTGCCTAATGGGGATGTCGTCATCCTGGAGCGCCGCTTTTCGCTCTTTGGCGGCTTCGGCTGCCGTCTTCGGCGGGTCGAGGCGAGCGCAATCAGGTCGGGAGCCCGCATCGACGGGGAGATCCTCTACGAGAGCGAAGCCTCGCATCAGGTCGACAATATGGAAGGCCTCGCGGTCCATCGGGAAGGCGGCGATATCGTCCTCTCCCTGATCTCCGACAACAATTTCAGCTCCCTGCAGAGAACCTTGTTGCTCGAATTCTCGCTTCCGGGCTGAGCCTGCCTCCCGGATGGGCATCCGCCCTCTTTCTCATCATTCTTTGCCCGCCTCTATCCCTTCGTCCTGCTTGAAGCCCTATGTTTTAGGCAACTAAGCTCTCTTCATGTGGGCCCGATGCCAATCTTTGCGCCGGGTGTCCGTTTCGAGAGGCTTGAGGAGACCCGGTGGCGGCACAGGCGATCTTCGATGAAATGAGCGGCCATGACGGCCATAGCAGAGATGCGTACCGCGTCCTCCAGGACTGGCTGAAATCGGCACCGCCGCAATTGCTGGAACACCGCCGCGAGGAGGCGGAACTCTTCTTCCGCCGGGTCGGCATTACCTTTGCCGTCTATGGCAATGCGGAAGCCGAAGAACGGCTGATTCCCTTCGACATCATCCCGCGGATTCTGTCCGGCCAGGAATGGTCCCGCCTCGCGCGTGGCCTCGAACAGCGCGTCAAGGCGCTTAATATGTTCCTCAAGGACATCTACGGGCAGCGGGAAATCCTGCGTGCCGGGATCATTCCGCCGGAACTCGTCTATCTCAATCCCTATTACCGCCCGCAGATGCACGGGTTGTCGCTCAACAGCGACATCTACGTGCAGGTGGCCGGCATCGACATTGTCCGGGTTGACGACCAGGATTTCTACGTGCTCGAGGACAATCTGCGCACGCCCTCCGGTGTCTCCTACATGCTGGAGAACCGGGAGGTGATGATGCGCCTCTTCCCCGAGCTCGTGGGCATGCAGCGCATCCGGCCGATCGAGAACTATGTCGATGAACTCCTGGGCACGCTCAAATCCGTCGCGCCGTCGAGTAGCCCGTGGGATCCGACCGTCGTTCTCCTCACCCCCGGCTCTCTCAACTCGGCCTATTACGAACACAGCTTCCTCGCCGACCGCATGGGCGTGGAACTGGTCGAAGGGCGCGATCTCTTCGTGCGCGACGACATGGTCTATATGCGCACGACCGAGGGGCCGAAGCGCGTCGATGTGATCTATAGCCGCATCGACGATGACTTCCTCGATCCTTTGGTCTTCCGGCCTGATTCTGCGCTCGGCGTGCCGGGCCTGATCGCTGCCTATCGCGCCGGCAATGTCGCCATCGCCAATGCGCCGGGAACGGGTGTTGCCGACGACAAGGCCATGTACTCTTACGTGCCCGATATCGTGCGCTTCTACATGGGCGAGGAGCCGATCCTGAAGAACGTGCCGACCTGGCGCTGCCGCGAGCAGGAGGCGCTCTCTTACGTGCTCGACAATCTGCACGAACTCGTCGTGAAGGAGGTCAATGGCTCTGGCGGCTACGGCATGCTGGTGGGACCGCATGCGACGACGGAAGCGCGCGCGCATTTCAAGAGCCGGATTTTGGCGTCACCCGACAATTACATCGCGCAGCCGACGCTGGCCCTGTCGACGAGTCCGATCTTCACGGAGAAAGGTCTTGCGCCGCGCCACGTCGATCTGCGTCCCTTCGTTCTGACCGGCCGCGACGGTGTCAGGCTCGTGCCGGGCGGGCTGACCCGTGTGGCGCTGACGGAAGGCTCGCTGGTGGTCAATTCGAGCCAGGGTGGTGGGACCAAGGATACCTGGGTGTTGAGTGAATGAGCGGGAGCGTTTCGCGTGCTGAGTCGTGATGCCGACAGCCTCTACTGGCTCTCCCGCTATGTGGAGCGGGCCGAGAACACGGCGCGCATTCTCGATGTCGCCTATCGCATGGCATCGATGCCGATCTCCTATAACGGCGTCGAGACCAATGAGTGGGAATCCGCCCTGATCACCGCCGGCGGCATCGATCAGTTCGGCGCCGTCTATGGCGATGCCACGCCGGAGAACGTGATCGAATTCCTCGCCTTCTCCGAGGCGAACCCGTCCAGCATCCGATGCTGCTTCGACACGGCCCGGCAGAATGCCCGCTCCGTGCGTTCTGCGCTCACATCGGAGATGTGGGAGGCAATCAATTCCGCTTGGCTCGACTTGCGCCGCTACAAGGCCAAGAGCATTAAGGTCGAGGATCTTCCCCGCTTCCTGAACCTCGTGAAGGAGGCCTCGCTCCGCTACGACGGCTCCGCCATGCGGACCATGCTGCGCAACGATGCCTATTGGTTCTCGCGGCTCGGCGTCTATATCGAGCGCGCCGATAACACCGCGCGGGTGCTCGACGTGAAGTATCACGTGCTGCTGCCGCAGGACGCGGCGGTGGGCGGCGGCATCGATTATTACCAATGGGCCGCCATCCTGCGCTCGGTCTCGGCGCTGGTGAGCTATCAATGGGTCTATCACCAGAACCTGAGACCCTGGCTCGTGGCTGATCTCCTGATCCTGCGCGAGGAGATGCCGCGCTCGCTCGCCGCCTGCTACGCATTCCTGTCGCGCCATCTCGACGACATTTCGCAACGCTACGGCACGTCAGGTCCCGCGCAGCGACAGGCGAGGGCAACTCACGCCCGCCTGGAGAATCAGAATATCGAGGATATCTTCCAGCACGGCCTGCATGAGTTTCTGCAGGACTTCCTCGCCGAGAACAACCGGCTCGGGCACGCCATCACGAATCAATATCTCGGCTGACCCATGCGCATCCGCATCACCCACGAGACGGTCTATCACTACAGCGAGCCCGCCAAGTCGGCGATCCAGCTCCTGCGGCTGACGCCGCGCGGCTGCGACAGTCAGACGGTCCTGTCCTGGAATATCGACCTCGAAGGCGACGGCCGGCTGATGCGCCGGGAGGACTGGTACGGCAATATTGTCCACAGCTTGTCCGTGCAGGGTCCCGTGAGCCAGATCATTCTGCATGTGGCCGGCGAGATCGAGACGACGGACACCGCCGGAATCATCCGGGGAGGGGTCGAGCGTTTCCCGGAAATCTTCTATCTGCGCGAGACAGCCCTGACCCAGCCGGATGCTGCTATCCGCGAATTTGCGGACCTGACGGCGGGCCGATTCACCAGCCCGCTCGATCAGGCTCATGCTCTCCTGAATGCTATCCCTGAGCGTCTGCGCTTCGACACGGAGGCTACGAGCGCCACGACCACGGGTGCCGATGCCTTCGCGGCGGGACACGGGGTCTGCCAGGATTTCACCCACGTCTTCCTGAGCGCAGTGCGATCCCTGAAGATCCCGGCTCGCTACGTCTCGGGCTATCTCCACAAGCCCGGCGAGGCCGAGCAGGAGGCAGGGCACGCCTGGGCCGAGGCCTATGTCCCCGATCTCGGCTGGGTTAGTTTCGACCCTGCCAATGCCGTTTCCGCAACGGAACACTATGTCAGATTAGCCATCGGGCTCGATTATCTTGATGCAGCCCCGGTTCGAGGAAGCTATTACGGAATCACCCGTGAAGCGCTCGACGTTCGTTTGAGGATCGAAGGCGCCCGTCAAGTACAGGCGTGAGAATGGCCTCGATAACCGAGCAACTCGACCAGAAGGCTCCTGGAGGAACCCCCATGACGTATTGTGTCGGCATCCTCGTGCGGGATGGTCTCGTCATGATCGCCGACACACGCACCAATGCCGGTGTCGACAACATCGCAACCTTCCGTAAGCTGCACCTGTTCGAGA
The DNA here is from genome assembly GCF_055792825.1 of Microvirga sp. GN3. Classification (NCBI taxonomy): domain Bacteria; kingdom Pseudomonadati; phylum Pseudomonadota; class Alphaproteobacteria; order Hyphomicrobiales; family Methylobacteriaceae; genus Microvirga; species Microvirga sp. GN3. Next base: position 75,321 of record NZ_JBVVAK010000007.1, on the reverse strand, counting down.
AACCGGGCGAACGCGTGATCACCCTCGCCACGGCCGGCAATCTCTCAGCGAGCCAGTCGGTCATGTCGCTGTTGTCCGATGGCATCGAGAACCCCGAGACCGGAGAGGTCGAGACGCTTCTGAGCGTCTCCAGCATGTTCAAGGCGGCCCAGCTTGTCGGCCGCGCCGTCCGCCATGTCTACGAAGTGGACGGGGTCGAGATGGAAAAGCGTCAGATGACCTTCGACGTCACCATGCTGCTCGGCGGGCAGATCGGTCAGGGCGAGATGCGCCTCTATCAGATCTATGCGGCTGGCAATGCCATTGAGGCCACTATCGATACGCCCTTCCTGCAGATCGGCGAGCCCAAATACGGAAAGCCGATCCTCGACAGGGCGATCTCCCATGGCACCAGCCTCGTGGAGGCTCTGAAGCTCGGCCTGATCTCTATGGATTCGACCCTGAAGTCCAATCTGGGAGTCGGTCTGCCCATCGACATCGTCGTGGCCAAGCGCGACGCCCTGAAGGCTGGGATTACGTACCGGATCCAGGAGGATGAGCCCTATTTCCGCGACCTGCGCGAGCGCTGGTCGGCCGCCTTGCGCGCGGCGCATCAGGCCATTCCGCATCCTCCTTATGCGGAGGATGCTCTCTGAGGAAAGTGGGGTAGAGTCCGCCCGATCAGGCGGTCCGCTGCAGCCTCGGGCGCATGAGCGACAGGATGGCGCCGTAAGGAGCGATGGCGATCGCGGCGAGCGCCAGCTTCACCATGTAATCGGCCACGGCGAGGTTGACCCAGGGGAGGGCGATGCACTGGTCCGCGATGCCCACCTGTCCCAGCATCTCGCTGATCGTGAGGCCGAGGCCCGGCACGACGCCGCAATAGAAGGCGAACGAGAAGAAGATCGCCGTATCGAGACCCGACGAGATCACCGAGGAGATGAAGGGCGGCATCCACCAAGCCCGGTTGCGCAGGCGGGCGAAGATGCTGATGTCGAGGAGCTGGGCCACGAGGAAGGCCGAGCCCGAGGCAATGGCGATACGCGGTGTCGCCAGCACGATGGAAAGCGCCACGGCCAGCACGAAGCCGACATAGACCACCCGGCGCGCGCCCTGCGTGCCGAAGCGCCGGTTCGACAGGTCGGTGACCAGGAACGAGAATGGGTAGGTGAAGGCGCCCCAGGTCAGGTAGTCGCTTAAGCCCAGGTGATGGAAGGGATACTGGACCAGGATATTCGACGAGAGGACGACCAGGGTCATCGTCGTCAGGGCGATGAGAAAGTCGCGGCGGTCGAGCTTGGTCATGGCTGGGTCTTCCTGAGCAATGCTTAAGCCTTAACACAATGCAAAACGGGCGGCACCAGGGCCGCCCGCAAAGCCAATTTTTCGGCGATTCGAGGTTAGCTCGCAGCGGCGAGCTTCTTCTCGATCTCGCGCTTCACCGCCAGGGCGGTGGTGGAGAGCTCGCCAGCCTTGGCCTTGGCCAGGAAGGCGTCGAGGCCGCCGCGGTGCTCGACCGAGCGGAGCGCATTGGCGGAAACGCGCAGGCGCACGGAGCGCTGCAGGGTGTCAGACTGGAGCGTGACGTTGCAGAGGTTCGGCAGGAACTTCCGCTTCGTCTTGCGGTTCGAGTGGCTCACCAGGTGGCCACTCAGCACGGCCTTGCCGGTCAGTTCGCAACGGCGCGACATGGGTTCAATCCTATTCGTCTATCAAAGGGTCGCGACCTCGAATTCGCGGGTTTGCCTGATCGCAGATCCCACGCGGCCGGACACCAGAAGTCCTTGGAAGGTGCGAGCCTATAGGCCAAAAAAGGGGAGGACGTCAAGAATAGTGCGACGCCGCATCTCGTTTTTTTGAAGCACCGTGGTCATGATTTATTCTGAATCTCGTGCGATGCAACGGAATAGACTAACGGAAAAGCCTTATGCGCCTCATCGCCTCAGCTCTCGTGACCCTGGCTTTCGCCGGATCGGGTTCGCTCGCGCAAGCCCAACCCGCCAAGCCTCAGACCCTGAAGGTGAGCTACGACCTCACGCTGGCCGGCTTGCCCTTGGGCAAGGCGGACCTGTTGTCGTCCTTCAACGGGTCGAAATACGAGATGCAGGGAAATGCGAAGCTGACCGGGCTCGCCATGATCCTGACCGGCGGCAAGGGGGAGGCCAGCGCGTCCGGCACCCTGGCCGGAGAAGCGCCGCCGCGCTCGACCAAGTTCGCCGTTGTTTCTAAGACATCGGATAATCAGCGCAGCGTCCAAATGGGGCTCAAGAGCGGCCGGGTGGCCAAGGTCGAGATCGACCCGCCGCTTGAGCCCAAGCCCGACCGGGTTCCAGTCAAGGCGGCCGACAAAAAGGGCGTGGTCGATCCCATGAGCGCGCTGCTCATGCCGGCTGTGGCCTCGAAGAACCTCACCGATCCGGCCAATTGCGATCGGACCATTCCCGTCTTCGACGGTGCTTCGCGCATGAACGTGGTTCTCTCCTATGCGGAGACGAAGAAGGTCGAGGTGCCGGGCTATTCCGGGCCCGTCCTCGTCTGCAATGCCCGCTACGTGCCGATCTCCGGCCACCGGAGCGAGCGCCCGGCGACCAAGTTCATGCAGGAGAACAAGGACATGTCCGTGTGGCTGGCGCCCGTCGAGGGGCCGCGTTTGCTCTTCCCGCTCAAGGTCTCGGTGCGCACCATGATCGGCATGGGCGAAATGCAGGCCTCCCTCTGGTCGCTGGAGGAGGACGGCAAGTCGCCGCCGACCCGCAAGGCGGAGAGGGCCGATGAGACCATCAAGGCCGAGGCCGTTCAGTAAGTCCCGAAAATCCTTAGGCATTCATGCCGTTTTCGGTAGCGAAAGAAGCCTCTGGCACCATATAAGGGGCTAACCGCAGCCGCCCGATGGGCTTTAGGCTGCTTGGAAGAGAAGTCTGCTCGTGCCGGTCTCCGGTCCTGCAGCCTCTCGGCTCACAATCCGGGATCTTTTAAGCATTACCCGTCATCCAGGCATGGCCCGTCGTTCCCTTCCCCCGCAGGCGCGGTCGCGCGGCGTGACCGCCGTGCTCGGCCCCACCAATACCGGCAAGACCCACCTCGCCATCGAGCGCATGCTCGGCCACGACAGCGGCATGATCGGCCTGCCCCTGCGCCTGCTCGCCCGCGAGGTCTATAACCGCGTGGTGGAGAAGGCGGGGCACCACAACGTCGCTCTCATCACGGGCGAGGAGAAGATCAAGCCGGACCGGCCGCGCTACTGGATCTCCACCGTCGAGGCCATGCCGCGCGATCTCGATCTCGCCTTCGTGGCCGTAGACGAGATCCAGCTCTCGAGCGACCTCGATCGGGGCCACGTCTTCACCGATCGCCTTCTGAACCAGCGCGGACGCGAGGAGACCCTCCTCATCGGCTCGGCCACCATGCGCCCGCTGATCGAGGCGCTGATCCCGGGCGTTCACGTGGTCACCCGGCCGCGCCTGTCGAAACTGTCCTTCGCGGGCGAGAAGAAGGTGTCGCGCCTGCCCCGCCGCTCGGCCATCGTGGCCTTCTCGGCGGAAGAGGTCTACGGCATCGCGGAGCTGATCCGCCGTCAGAGCGGTGGTGCTGCGGTGGTGCTGGGGGCGCTGTCGCCCCGGACCCGCAACGCCCAGGTCGAGCTCTACCAGAACGGGGACGTGGATTACCTGATCGCCACCGATGCCATCGGCATGGGCCTCAATCTCGACGTGGACCATGTGGCGTTTGCGTCCGACAAGAAATTCGACGGATTCCAGTTCCGCAAGCTGAACAACCCGGAGCTCGCCCAGATCGCCGGCCGCGCCGGCCGCTACATGCGCGACGGCACCTTCGGGTCCACGGGCCGGTGCCCGCCTTTCGACGCAGAAACCGTCGAGGCGCTCGAAAACCATGTCTTCGACCCGGTCCGTATCCTGCAGTGGCGCAGCCCGGATCTCGATTTCTCGTCGCTTGCCCGTCTGCGTGACTCGCTTGGCCAGCAGCCGAGGGAGCACGGTCTCGTGCGGGCGCCCACGGGCGAGGACGCGACGGCCCTCGAGGTTCTCGCGCGGGAAGACGACATCCAGGCCATGGCCCGCTCCCAATATGCCGTGGAACGGCTCTGGCAGATCTGCCAGGTGCCGGATTATCGCAAAGTGTCTCCGCAGACCCATGCGGATCTCGTCGGCCAGCTCTATCGTTTCCTCATGAAGGATGGGGCCATCCCGGCCGACTGGTTTGCCCGCCATCTGTCCGCCATGGACCGGACCGATGGGGATATCGACACCCTCTCCAACCGCATCGCCCAGGTCAGGACCTGGTCCTTCGTCGCTAACCGTCCCGATTGGTTGAAGGATCCAGAGCATTGGCAGGATGTTGCGCGTCAGGTAGAGGACAAGCTATCGGATGCGCTCCATGAACGTCTGGCCCAAAGGTTCATCGACCGGCGGACGAGCGTTCTCATGCGGCGCTTGAGAGAGAACAAGATGCTCGAAGCGGAAATTACGACCACCGGCGACGTCACTGTCGAGGGTCAGCACATCGGTCACCTGCACGGCTTCCATTTCGTGCCCGATCCCCAGGCCGACACGACGGAGGCCAAGACCCTACGCAATGCTGCCAGCAAGGCGCTGGCTGGCGAGATCGAGGCGCGGGCGGACCGGTTTGCCGAAACGCCTGACGCCATGCTCGTGCTGTCGAACGACGGCACGATCCGCTGGATGGGCGACCCGGTGGCCAAGCTGGAAGCCGGCGACAAGCTGTTCGATCCCAAGGTGCGCATCCTCTCGGACGAGCATCTCACGGGCCCGGCCCGGGACAAGGTGGACAACCGCCTGCGCGCCTGGCTGAAGGCCTATATCGTGCGCCTGCTCGGCCCGCTGCTGCAGCTCGAGGACAGCACGGAGTTGACGGGCCTCGCCCGTGGCATCGGCTTCCAGATCGGTGAGGCCCTTGGTGTACTGGAGCGCGCGAAGGTTCTCAATGACGTGCGCAGCCTCGACCAGGATGCCCGCGGCGCCTTGCGCAAGGCCGGTGTCCGGTTCGGCGCCTATCACCTTTATCTGCCGGCTCTCCTGAAGCCGGCCCCCCGTGTTCTGGCGACCCAGCTATGGGCGCTGCAGAACGGTGGCCTCGAGCAGAAGGGCATCGATGAGATCGCCCATCTTGCTCAGTCGGGCCGCACCTCGATCCCGGTCGACCAGGAGATCGCCCATGGGCTTTATCGCGCCGCGGGCTTCCGTGTGCTGGGCGGCCGTGCCGTGCGCGTCGATATCCTGGAGCGTCTGGCCGATCTGATCCGCCCCGCCATCGCCTACCGCCCTGGAATCACCCCCGGCGAGCCGCCGGCGGGTACCGCCGATGGCGAGAGCTTCGTTCCGACCGTGTCCATGACCTCGCTCGTGGGCTGTGCCGGCGAGGACTTTGCCACGATCCTCAAGTCCCTCGGCTACGTGATGGAGCGCCGCCCTGGCCCCGCCATCACCGTGCCGTTGGTCGAGGCGCCGAAGGCCGTCGAGCCCCAGGCCGCTCCCGCAGAGGAAGAAGCCCCCGCTCCGGCGCCGGAAACTCCGGCCGAGGCCGCCGAGACGGCTGTCGGGACCGAAGAGATCGGCGCCGTCGCCGTCGAGGCTCCCGAGGCGGCCGTCTCCGAGCAGGAAATCGCGACCAGCGCTGCCGAGGCCGTGGCCTCGCCGGAAGGCCAGTTCCTGGCTCCCACTGAGGCGTCCACCGAGGCCGCTGTCGCCGAAATCCCTGCCGAGCCCGAGATGATCGAGGTCTGGCGCCAGGGCCGCCGTCACCACGAGGGCGGCCAAGCCCGTCATGGCCGCGATGCGCGCGGCGGCCGTCACGAGCGTGGCGAGCGGCAGGAGCGCGGCGACCGTCGCCCGCGCCATGGCGAGGGTCAGGGCGAGCAGGGAGGCGAACGCCGTCCGCGTCCCGAGCGCCGGGAGGCGCAAGGGGAGGGCGGGCGTCCGCAGAACCGGCCGCCGCGCGGTCCCGGCCGCGGTGATGAGCGTCGGGGACCGCGTCCCGACAAGCGTGCCGACAACCGGCGCGACGGCGGGCAGGAGCGGCGCGAGAAGCAGCCGGACCCGAACTCGCCCTTCGCCAAGCTGATGGCTCTCAAGGCCCAGCTCGAGGATAACAAGAAGTGAGGTTTTAAGCGCATGCGTGAGGACCGGCAGCGGCTCGACAAGTGGCTGTGGTTCGCGCGCTTCGCGAAGACCCGGACGCTGGCGGCCAAGCTGGTCACCAGCGGCTTCGTCCGCCTCAACGGCCAGCGTACCGACAATGCCGCCAAGGCGGTGGCCATCGGTGACGTGGTCACCATCGCACTGCCTCGGACCACTCTTGTGGTCCGGGTCGAAGGTCTCGGCGAGCGCCGTGGTCCTGCACTGGAAGCAAGGCAGCTCTACATAGACCTCAACCAGGACAACGCGGCGCTTGTCAGCGACAGCGACAAGAGCTAGAGCGGCGACGATTGTCTTGTATTCCAGAGTAGACCCTCGAAGGACCGTTCATGACCTACGTCGTCACTGAAAATTGCATCAAGTGCAAATACATGGACTGCGTGGAGGTGTGCCCGGTCGACTGTTTCTACGAGGGCGAGAACATGCTCGTCATCCACCCTGACGAGTGCATCGATTGCGGCGTCTGCGAGCCGGAATGCCCCGCGGAAGCCATTAAGCCCGATGCGGAGCCGGGCCTCGAACAATGGCTGAAACTCAATGCCGACTTGGCCAAGAGCTGGCCCAACATCACGATCAAGAAGGATCCGCCCGCCGATGCGAAGGAATTCGATGGCGTTGCGGGCAAGTTCGAGGCCTATTTCACGGCCAATCCGGGCGAGGGCGACTAAAGTCTGGACGAGAAAGACCAAGGTCCAAATCTAGGCGAAACTCGGCTCTCTTTAACGCTTTGCTTTGAAATATTTTTGCTTTTTCGGCCGGACTGTGATAGGGTCCGCAAATGCCGTCGCTTGCGCTCAAGCCGTGCACCGTCTCTGCAGACCGGCGGTTCACATAATGAAGCAAAGATTCGCGTCCTTTGACTTAAGGGAGCGTTGCTGCCTTGGTCAAGGGCATGAGCGTTTGTAGCCGCTGGCTTACATCAGGGAGACGAGCGGAATAGTCAAGTTCCGTGACGCTCACATCCTATCCTCGTTCCCTTGGGACTCTGCCCAGTGGAACCACAGCTTCCTCGTTGCCAAGCGAGGACCATGCAAGGAGGCCTCTCTCGCATGACAACCGCCAAGAAGTCCGCCCAGCGCCTTGGGTTCAAGTCCGGTGAAGCGATCGTTTATCCCGCTCACGGTGTCGGCCGCATCACGGCCATCGAAGAGCAGGAAATCGCGGGGTTCAAACTGGAGCTGTACGTGGTCTCTTTCGATAAGGACAAGATGGTCCTTCGGGTTCCGACCGGTAAAGCCTCCAGTGTCGGCATGCGCAAGCTTGCCGAACCGGCTCTGATCCAAAAGGCTCTGGACGTGCTGACAGGTCGTGCTCGCGTGAAGCGCACCATGTGGTCGCGCCGCGCGCAGGAATACGAGGCCAAGATCAATTCCGGCGATCTGATTGCCGTTACGGAAGTCGTGCGTGACCTCTATCGCTCCGAGGCTCAGCCCGAGCAGTCCTACAGCGAGCGCCAGCTCTACGAATCCGCTCTCGATCGCGTCGTGCGCGAGATTGCGGCCGTCAACAAGATCACGGATACGGAAGCTCTGAAGCTCATCGAGCAGAGCCTTGCCAAGTCCCCGCGCCGGGCCAAGGGTGCCGAGGCGGAGGCTGATGCCGAGGGCGACGACCTTCAGGAAGAGGCCGCCTGATCGAAGGGTCGAACTCGATCACCCAAAAAGCCCGGCACCATGCCGGGCTTTTTTGTGGCCAAAGCCTTGTTTTTCAAAGGCAGGAATCTATTTTGCGAAACTTGGCTGTTGGGAGTGAACTTTTTGCGGCCTCGCTCGTTGTGTCTCTGCCAAGGGAGAGCACACAATGGGAGAAATCTCAGGGGTTCGCCGCCGGTTTGTCCGCGCAGCCATGAATGCACCTTTTCTCGAAAGAGAAGAGGAGCATCTTCTTGCCGTGCGCTGGAAAGAGGCCGGCGATGAAGCGGCGCTTCACCAACTGACTGCTGCCCATATGCGCCTCGTCATCGCGCTGGCAGCCCGCTTCCGTCATTACGGCCTGCCGATGGCCGACCTCGTCCAGGAAGGCCATGTCGGTCTTCTCGAGGCGGCTGCCCGGTTCGAGCCTGAGCGCGAAGTCCGCTTCTCAACCTATGCGACCTGGTGGATCCGTGCCTCCGTGCAAGATTACATCCTTCGCAATTGGTCAATCGTTCGCGGTGGAACGAGTTCCGCCCAGAAGGCACTTTTCTTCAATCTGCGCCGCCTGCGCGCCCGCCTGACCCGTGGCGGAGAGGAGCGCATCTCCTCCGACGTGCATGAGAAGATCGCCGAGGCGATCGGCGTATCGAAGGCCGATGTGGCCTTGATGGACGCCCGTCTCTCGGCACCCGATACGTCCCTGAATGCCCCGGTCCTGGACGCCGATCCGGGAAATTCCGCTGAGCGCGTCGAGTTCCTCGTCGACAACAGCCCGCTGCCGGACGAGAGCGTCAGTGACGTGATCGATACCGAGCGCCGTGTGCTCTGGCTGCAGCAGGCGCTGGAAGTTCTCAATGAGCGCGAATTGCGGATCCTGCGTGCCCGCCGCCTCGCCGACGAGCAGGTGACCCTGGAGTTCCTAGGCGACAGGCTCGGGATCTCGAAGGAGCGCGTGCGTCAGATCGAGAACCGCGCTTTGGAGAAGCTCAAGCGCGCCCTGGTGGAAAAGTACCCGCAGGCCTCGGGCGCCTTCGTGTAGCGCGCCAGGCTTCCCCCGGATCTCGATGTCGGAATTTTTGGGCGAGGCGGGATCCGCCTCGCCGATCTTTTTCGGGAGCCGAAAAGGCTATTCCACGACGATCTTGTAGCGCTCGCCCACCTTGAGCGCGGCGTTCCGATCGAGACCGTTGAGAAGCAGGAATTTCTCAAGCGCCCGGTCGACCGGCATCCGGGCGGCCAAAGTCTGTGCCGTGTCGCCCCGCTGAGCGGTGACGACCTGCAGCTTCAGGGGCCTGATCCGCCGGGCCTCGTCGGGCTGCACCTGACGGACGCTGTTCAGGGTCTGCTGGAAGATCCCTTCCAGGTCTCCCCTGTTCCCGCGGGTCGCCATGATGAGGCGATAGGTAGTATTGCCGATCCGGATGGCCGAGAGGCGGAAGGTCCATTCCTTGCCGTTGGACAGGGCGGTCACCACGGGCAGGCCGTTCACCATCCCGGTCGTCAGGGTCCCGGGCTCGACCGTATCCGTCCAGGTCGAGCGCAGCACATCTTCCAGGCTCTGCCCCTCCGGCGTATCGGCCGCGTCGAACAGGAGGCGCCGCTCGCCGTCACCCGAGGAGCCGAGTACGGCCTGAGAGGTGTTTTCCAGGGTGAAGCCGTCCGGTGCCTCGAAGGCGACACCGAGCCTCGAATGGATGAAGCGGCGGCCCTTCACGACGCCGTCGGCAGGATCGTCGCCGTAGGCGAGGCTGTCGAGGGCCGTCAGATAGGCAAGGCGCCCGGTTTCGCCGGTTCCCTGCATGCCCGTACGCCGCGCGGCCTGGAGTGCCCGGGAGACGCGATCGTCGGTGCGCGGATGCGAGGCATTTCGCTCTGCCGTCGATGTGTCCGAACTCGTGCCCGAGCGTCCCAGAGCGGTCAGGAAGCGCGGGGCGCCGTAAGGGTCGAAGCCGGCCCGGGCCAGAACCTTGACCCCGGTCTGATCCGCTTCGAGTTCCTGTGTGCGCGAGAAGCTCGCCAGAGTCGAGCGGGCCTGGCTCTGCGCCATGGCGGCCTCCTCGGCGTCGTTCAGCACATTCTCGGCCACGCGCTCGATCAGGTCCGAACGGGCCTGCAGCTCGCTGCGCTGGGAAGCGTGGCGGAGGGTGACATGGGCGATCTCATGCGACAGTACGGCCGCCACCTCGGAGGTATCGTTGGCGAGCGCCAGGAGCCCGCGCGTGACGTAAAGGCGGCCGTTGGGCAGGGCGAAGGCGTTGACCACCGGCGAGTTGAGGATCGTGACCTGAAAGGCCTCGTCGGGCCTGTCGGTGGCCATGACGAGCCGGTTCGTCACATCGGTGAGCATCTGCTGGAGCTGCGGAGCCCGGCCTTCGCCGCCGAAGGCCCGCACGAGCCGGAGATGGTCCCGGTCCCGGTCCGGGCCAATCACCCGCGGCACATTGGCAGGCAGTGAAATGTCTCCGCCAAAGCCTGTGCAGCCCGCAAGGAGCGCTGCGAGCGTGACACCGGCGAGGATCCGGAGGCTAGGGCATCGGACCCAAAAGTGGGACGCACTTTTGGGATTCATCCGATGCTCCTGCCCTTGAAGAGCGCATCGTTTAAAGCGGAAAACCGGGACCACTTTTCCGCACGATGCGCTACCTGTCTGACGTGTTGTGCTCATGCTCGTTCATCGTGGCAGACGGCCGCCTTCAAGACGCTCGATCATTTCCGGTATAACAATGGAAAGAGCTGTCCCTTGCCAAGACTGCAAAATGCCTCGGGCCCTGATCCGCTGACCCTTGAGCGCCTCGGCGCCCATGCCGCGGTCCGACATCTGTTTCCAGGTTTTCCTCGGGATGATGATCGTGAAATCTTCTGCCCAGTGCCCCCCGAAGTTCAAATAGGTGCGTTGCCTACGCTCGCCGATGCTTCTGACGCGACCCTCGACCAGCGTGAAGCTGCCGATTCGGTCCCGCAGACGCTCGGGTTGATTGACATCCATCGGCTTATAGCGGTCATCGGCCCAAAGACCAAGGCGTCGTTCGCGGGCCGTGGCCTCGAGGGCGAGCAATTCGGGCTGACAGAAGACTTCATCCAGGCCGGCATCGGTGATCGCCAAGCCTGTTTCGATCAGGCCGTGGCTCCAATCGAGCGGCGAGGTCCTGTCCAGGGATCGGATCCGGACGGATTTCCGGTTCCAGCGGTCGGGACCGGCCACGGCGTGAACAAGGACCGGTTCATTGAAGCGGGCGCGCAGCCAGGCCAGGGCTTGATCGCGATAGGGCGGCGTATCCGACAGCCGGAGACCGGCGAGCTTTGCCAGACCGCCCGAGACGAGAATGAGATCGCCCTCCGAGGAAAGGCTTTGCAGCCGATCAGGCTGTGCCTCGGCGGTGCAGACTGTCCTTGCTTGCGGCGAAACAGGCTGGGCCCAGCCCGGCGAGACCATCAAAACGGTCCCGAGGCTCGCGCCCAGGAGAATCCGCAGGGTCGATCCCATTATGGGACAGGATCATACCCGTCTCGCACAAAACGGCTACGCTTGGTCGCGCCGGATCAATGCTTTTCCTGTGCCGGATTGGGCTGCTGCGGCTTGTGCCCACCCTGGCCCGGATTGTTGTGTTTGTTGTGATCGCGGCTCTCCTGATGGGTCGCGCCGCCCTGCTTGCCGCCTGCGGGTCCTTCAGGGCTCGTCCGGGTGCTGGGAATGTCCTTGGCCATCGTGTCGTCCTAACGGGTTGAAAGTTTCGATCGGGCAACGGCGCGGCGATAGAATGCGGTCGGATCGCCGTTTGCCGGGGGATCAATGGCCAACCGGGTCAAACGTTGCGGCCAAGATCGATTGGGTTCTGCAGGAGAGGTGTAGACTTTTTAGGTCCCTACCAGCGGATCACAACGACCCTCTGGCGGCCATTGCCCAGTTCGACGGCTTCGGTGCCTTCTGCTTTACGATTTTGCGCCTTCGCATCCTCGATGATCTCGATCTCGACCACATGGGTGGCGAACGCCTCATCCACCTCGGCGACGCAAAGAAGGGTGTCGTGAGGAAGATTTTCGACCTGTTTCAGAAAATCGCGAAGCGTCTGCGCCATGATATGCCTCCGGTTCCTTCACAACCGGTCGGGCCAAGTGGAGTTCCTTCGGACATTCCGCGGGATCTTCGTCGTCGCGTGTGGGGCGGCTTTCCAGGCCTTCAACCCCCTGGAATGACCATGCCGACCATGCTACATCCCGTGGTCTCAAGCGGTCCCGTAGCTCAGCAGGACAGAGCAGCGGTTTCCTAAACCGAAGGTCGGAAGTTCGAGTCTTCCCGGGATCGCCAATATTTCGGCAAATGTCATTCCTTATCGTCCCACCCGTGCGACGGCGGCTTTGGCGTCGTCGAGATCGGGGGCGTCGATGTGGCGGTAGCGGGCCTGGACGAGGCCGAAAAGGCCGAAGGCGAAGAGGCCCAGGGCTGTGAGGGCCAGCAGCACCCAGCCATAGGGCTGCTGTTGCAGGGCCTGGAGGGCACCGCCGAGGCCGTGGGCTTCCGAAGACGAAGCGTGAAGGGCGGCCAGGATCAGGAAGCCGCCGATCATCAGGAAGACGACACCGCGGGCGCCAAAGCCCATGCGGCCGAGAGCGGCGATCCAATTTCTCTTGTCGACAGGCAGCGACAGACGTTCCGTCACATCGCCGCGCCACGCCTTCCAGATGAAGGCGAGGCCTGTCCCTGCCACGGCAGCTCCGACGAGACCGACCAGCCATTGGCCGAAGGGCTGGCTCATCAGCCGGGCCGTCCATTCCTGGGCGGCCTGGTCCTCACCGCCGCCGGAGCCCCAGCCGAGGGCGAGATTCAGGGCGGAAATGGCAAGACCGGCATAGATGATACCGCTGGCCAGATGGGCGCCCCTGATGCCCCACCCCTTCATGTCCGAGCCGCGATGGTCGGCATCGGTCAGCGCTTCCAGAATACGCCAGACACAGAAACCGAAGAGACCCAGGGCGATGAGAACAAGCCAGACTTTGCCGAAAGGCTGAGCGAGGAGAGTCTGCAGAGCGCTGCGGCTGCCTCCAGTCCCGCGCCCCGATCCAATGGCGGCGAGAAGGGCCAGTCCGCCGACAAGCCCGTACACCACGCCCCGCGCGCCATAGCCGAGACGGGCTAAAGTCTCGACGGGGTTCTGGCGGATCGTGGGCATGGATGGCGGTTCCGTTCTGTCAGGGGTGAACCGCCTCGCCTTCATGGATGTTCCTCATGATCGTCAGGATGAGGCCGGCTGGTCCGCAATGAGCGCATTCTGCTGGCGCCAGATGGTCAGGAGAGCGGCCATCAGAACGGGGCCGAGAAAAAGGCCGATCAGACCGAAGGTTTCGAGGCCACCGAGAATGCCGAGCAGGGTCCACAGGAATGGGAGGCGGACCGTGCCGCCGATCAAGGCAGGCTGGATGATGTTGTCGCCGATCAGCATGACGACAGCGCCCCATCCGATGATTGCGGCCGCCGCGACGATGGTGCCACTTGTGAGGACAAGCACAATGGCGGCAGCACTGAAGGCGAACCATGCCCCGAAGGGCAGCATGGCGAAGGCGGTGGTGAGAACCGCGAACAGCGCGGCGTTCGGCACGCCGGCTATCATGTACCCGATGCCGATCAAGATGCCTTCGCCCACGGCAACGAGGATCGTTCCGTTGACCGTTCCCCTCACGGCGGCCGCCATGCCCTCCGCCAGACGTTCACCGGGATCCCCGAACCAGCGGTCGATGATGGCGAGCACACGGCCGCCGATCCGGTCGCCGCTGCGCAGCAGGATGAAGAGCGTCAGGAAGGTGAGGCAAGCATGAAAGAGATGCGACAGCAGCGCGCCGCCGAGCGTTCTTGACCATCCGGTCACGGTCTGCCTGTCGATGTCGTTCAGGATCTGCTCGGCGGAGTGAGGCCGTGCCAAGTGGGTCTGCCACCAGGCGTCGAGATGCCGACCGATCAGGGGCAGGCCATGAACCCAATCCGGCACGGGCACGCCGTTCTGCTGCAATTCCGTCAGCCATCGCATCGCGAACTGACCTTCCCGGCCGATTTCAGTAAGTACAAGAGCGACGGGAATCAGGAGAAGCACAGCGAGACTTGCCGTGACGAGCAGCGGTGCCGCCATGCGCGATCCGCCGAGACGGGCCTGGATTCGGCGGTAGAGCGGCCAGACGCTGATGGCGATGATCGCGGCCCAGCCGAGCGCGATCAGATAGGACTGGATCATCCAGAGAGCCAGCACCAGAAGGAGCGCCGCGCCGACAAGCCGTGCCGTCCGGCGTGCATCGAGAGCAGAGTCGGTTCGCTGTGAGGAGGCTGGTGCTCGCTCTAGCATACCAGGAATCTAGGAGCCCCGGCATGCCCGCCAATGGCGGGTCAGCTCTTCGTCATTCGCCGGGTCAGGGCCGCAGCATCCTCAGCGAGGGGCGGTCCCGCAAGCAGCAGCAGGAGGAGAGCAAGGGGCAGCGAGAACAGAAAGCCGATCTGGCTGAACCCGATAGCACCAATGACGCCGCCGATGAAAAAGGATGCAAACAGGAGGACGAGCAGGCGCAGCTTGTCACGATCCGCGAGGATCCGGTCCGGATTATGCGGATTGCGATTCCAGTAGAGCAGTTTGCCGAGTTCGATGCCGATATCCGTCACGATGCCGGTCACATGGGTCGTGCGCATGCGTGCGCCCGAGATCTTCGTCACGGTGGCGTTCTGAAGGCCCATGATGAAGCAGAGCAGGGGCACGGCGATTGCGGCAAAGCCAGGAGATGGATGAGCGAGCCAGCCCAACAGTCCGAACGCCAGAAGAAGGAAGGCTTCGAGCATCAGCGGCATGGCATAGCGACTGCCCAGGTGATGGCGTCGCCCCCAGTTGATCAGCATGGCCGAACAGGCCGCGCCGAGGACGAAGGGCAGGAAAGCCGCAAGGCCGAGCCCCACGAGGCCGACAGAGCCAAGGGCCATGTTGTCGGCCATGGCAGAGATGATGCCCGACATGTGCGAGGTATACTGGCCGACGGCCAGAAAACCCCCGGCATTGATGGCGCCTGCGACGAAGGTGAGAGCCATGCCGAGGAGCGTATCGGCCACTCCTGTTCGTTCGGAAGCGGCGATGGTCTTCACCGACCGGATCGTGAAATCGCGGTGTTCCGGATTCGTCGACTGAGCGCTCATAAGCTTCAGCCTAGCGCATCGTGCGGAAAAGTGGATTCGGTTTTCCGCAATAAACGATGCGCTCTTCAAAGAGCGGAGCATCGGATCAGATCCCAAAAGTGGGTCCACTTTTGGGCCCGACGCTCTAGCGCTGATCCACGCTCAGATCCAATAGACCGAAAGGCTGCCCGGACGCCGGGACCGGGCAGCTTCTGCGTTCCTGCTTATTGCTTATTGCGCGACGGTGGTTGAAGCCGAGGCGCGCCGATCCATGGGCGGGATGCGGAAGGTCCTGAGGATCTCGGCCTCGCCGACGGGATCCGCCAGCGAAGAACCGCCGAGAAAGACCTGGATGGTGCCGGCCTCGACGAGATAGGTGCCGTCATCGAGGTGGAAGCCGAGCGACTCGACGGGCACGCGCAGCGTCACCTGCTTCGTCTCACCGGGTTTGAGCGCGATCTTCTCGAAGGCCTTCAGTTCGCGCAAGGGACGGCTGCGGCTTGCCACCGGGTCGCGGGTATAAAGCTGCACGACCTCCTGGCCTTCTCGTGCGCCCGTGTTCTTCACGTTGACCGAGACTTCCAGCACCTGGCTCTCATCGAGCTGCTTACTTTGTAGCGTCGCACCGGAATAGGCGAACTGCGTGTAGCTCAGGCCCCAGCCGAAAGGATAGAGCGGCGTGATCGCCTCGTCGATGTAGTGCAGGGTGAAACGGTTGTTCGGCAGAGTGGGGCGTCCGGTGGGAAGCCGGTTGTAATAGAGCGGCATCTGTCCCGTGGCGCGTGGCCACGTGACTGGCAGCTTGCCGCTCGGGCTCACATCGCCGAACAGCACATCGGCCACGGCGGGACCCGCCTCCGTGCCCGGATACCAGACCATCAGGATCGACGGAATACGGTCCGCCACCGGTCCCAGCACCTGCGGGCGGCCACCCATGATGACGAGAGCGACCGGCTTGCCGGTCTTGGCGAGTTCCTCCAGTACTTCGATCTGCTTGCCGTTGAGCTCCATATGGGCGCGGGAGGCGGCCTCGCCCGACAATTCCTGCGGCTCGCCGAAGACGGCGATCACGAAATCCGATTGCCTCGCGGCCTCGAGAGCTGCCGGTACTCCGTCCGTATTACGGCAGAACAGGTCGCAGGCCGGCGCATGCTTGACCGATATTCCAGCGGTCTGGGCGCGGCGGCGGATGCCTTCGAGAATCGTGACGCTGTCCTCCTTGTGACCGCGCGCGGCGTGAGGACCCATCTGGTCGTGAGGAGCGTCGGCGAGCGGTCCGACCACGGCGATGGAGCGCACGCTTGGCGGCACCGGCAGCACATTGTCCCGGTTCTGCAGCAGTACGAAGGTTTCGCGCGCGACCTCACGGGCAACCTGACGCGATTCCGGCGAGGGGAAGGCTGAATCCAGACGGGTCGGATCGATATCCGGACGGTCGAACAGGCCCATGCGGAACTTGGTGCGCAGCACGCGCCGCACGGATTCGTCGATCACACTCTCCGGCACGCGTCCTGCGCGCACCTCGTCGGGCAGGTGCTTGATGTAGAGCAGGCCCATCATGTCCATGTCGACGCCGGCGAGGATCGCCTTGCGGGCCGCCTCAGCGCCATCCGCCGCGATGCCGTGGTTGATGAGTTCGCCGATGCCGACCCAATCCGAGGTGACGAAGCCGTCGAAGCCCCATTGGGTGCGCAGCACATCCGTCAGCAGCCATGGGTTGGCCGTCGAAGGCTCGCCGTTCAGGGCATTGAAGGCGGCCATGAAGCTCGCCGTGCCCGCCTCCACAGCCGCCCGGAACGGCGGCAGGTAAGTGTCGTACATCTCTGCGCGCGGGATATAGGTGGTGTCATAGTCGCGTCCGCCCTGCGGCGCGCCGTAGCCCGCGAAATGCTTGGCGGCTGCGGCAAGGCCGCCCTTGCGAAAGCCTTCGACGCGAGCGGCGGTCAGCGCAGCGCCGAGCGTGGGGTCCTCGCCAAATCCTTCGACGATGCGACCCCAGCGGCTGTCGCGCGACAGGTCGGCCATGGGCGCGAAGGTCCAGTTCACGCCGACATAAGATGCCTCCTTCGCGGCCCATTCGGAGGCGAGCCGGGAGATGCGCGGGCTGAAGGCGGCAGCCTCCCCTAAGGGAAGCGGAAACTGGGTGCGGAATCCGTGCAGGACGTCGAGGCCGAAGAGCGGCGGGATCTTGAGACGGCTCTGGCGTGCCAGGGCCTGGGCGCGTGCCACATCCTGGGCGCTGTTGAAGTTCAGGAGGGCGCCGGCCTTGCCCTCGGAGATGTCCTCCCAGCGCAGCGGAGGACCGTGTGAGACAAGATTCAGCTGGCCGACCTTCTCCTCCAGGGTCATCTGCCCAAGAAGCTCGTTCACGCGGCGCTCGATGGATTGCTCTTTGGGTTCTTGGGCGCTGGCCGTCGGGAGGAATGGAACCATCATAGCCAATGCAAGCGTCAGTTGCGTCAAGCCAGGGACATCAGAAAGCCGCACAATTATCTCCTTTTGGAACAATAACACTTTATCGCGAGGTTCCCTCGCTTGCCGCCCGCTCGTGCTACATAAGATAAGTCGTGCAAGTGGCGTCTGGGGGCTGCCAGGTCAAATCATATTTTAGAAAAGCCTTATGCATCTGCTGCCTGTGTCGTTGAAGCTGTCTCTGCTAAGCCTGTCCTGCGCCCTGATCATGTCGGGTTTCGCGCTGGCAGCGGCTGCCTATGTCAGGAATTCAGCCCTCGTTGCTGCGTCGGCGGGGCTTTTTCTGCTGCTCGCCGCCGGATTTCCCTTCGTGATCGGACGTCAGGTCAGGTGGGATCCCGGAGAGCAGGAGAATCTCTCCGACGAGTATTCCGTGTTCGACGATGTGACCGTGGCTCCGTTCGAGCCACCTGTCGCGTCGTTTCCTCCATTCGCTGATTTCTCCGCTTTCGAGGACATGCCAGCACCCGACGAGGACGATGCGCTGCGCCGCATGCAGAAGGCGCAGGCCGTCGACCGGCTGCGAGACGGCATCACCCACGACCTCAACAACCGGCTCATGGTGATCAGCGCCAATATCGATGCGGCGGCGCGCCAGCTGAAGGATCAGCCGATCCTGCAACGAAAACTGCTCTCGGCCCTTGTGGCCTCCGATCAGGCCGCCAAGCTCCTTGCCCAATCGACCGCCTTTGCCCGCCAGGGCGAGTCGAAGGTGCAATACGTGAACATTGCCGAACAGGTCAGTTCGGTGGCCGATCTGATGAGCCGTTCGCTGCTGCGCGACACGGTCGAACTGCGCCTCTCTCTCGCGGAGGATCTCTGGTCCATCGAGGCCAATCCCGATGATATCCAGACAGCCATCGTGACCTTGAGTGCCCATGTTCGCGATGCCCTGCCTCAAGGAGGCGCCATCACGCTCGAAGCCCGCAACGTTCAGGTCGAAAAGGGTTCGCTGCCCGATCTGGCGCGCGAGGGCGATTTCGTGCAGCTCACCATCCGCAGCACCGGTCCCGAGGAGGCACGCCAGGCACCGGAGACCGAACTGGAACAGGCCTTCGCCCTGCGGGATCTCGATCTCTCGTCCTGGCTGTCCCTGCGCCAGAGCCTGCATTTCCTGCAGGGGCTCGGCGGCGCCTCGGAGGTGCGCCGGGATGGAACGGGGACCTCCATCATTCTCTACATTCCGCGCGCCGATGCTGCCACCCTGCTGCCGCCCGGCCCGCTGAGCGAGGACGAGGCGCCCGACGAGAGCGTGCAGAATCACACGGAAGTCCTCGTGGTGGACGATGAGCTCGAAGTCGCGCTCGCGCTACAATCGACCCTGGAAGAATTCGGTTATGTGACGAGCATCGCCACCGATGCCGCGCAGGCCGTGAAGACCTTGAACACGCGCAGGCCTGCGATCGTGCTCGCCGATGTCGCCATGCCCGGCACGATGAACGGTGTCATGCTGGCGCGCGAAGTGCGGCAGGTCCTTCCAAACCTGCCGGTGCTGCTGATTACGGGCAATCCAGTCGTCACCGGCGAGGACAGCGAGTTCCCGCTGCTGCAAAAGCCCATCGTCAGCCGCGACCTGCATGTTGCCATCCAGCGCCACCTCAATGCGCAGAGCGACAACAAGGTGATCCCATTGTTTCCGCGCGCCTCGCGGCGAGCACGGTAATCACGATGTGAGGACTGTTGCGGAGAGAGGGGCTGCAACCTCTCGCGCCGCAGCGGTGAGAGCCGCAAACAATCGCTGCTGCGGCTTCTTCCAGACCAGAAGCTCCGGATGCCATTGAACACCGAGCAGGAACGGCGCGCCCTCGCTCTCGATGGCCTGCACGATGCCGATTTCGTCCTGGGCGGCAATCTTCAAACCCTGTCCAAGCCGGTCGACGGATTGGTGATGGAGTGCGTTCACCTGACAGGGATTGCAGCTCAAGATTCGGTCCAATCGTGAGCCATGCGCGATGGACACGGTCTTGCGCGGCAGGACGGTGCGCATCTTCGGCGCCTGGACATAAACTTCGTAGATGTCCGTGTGCAGGGTGCCGCCGAGCGCCACGTTGATCATCTGCGATCCGCGGCAGATGCCGAGGATCGGCAGTCCTGCGGGAAGTGCGGCCTTGAGCAGGCCGAGCTCCATCTTGTCGCGTTCTGGATCGATGCGCACGTCGGGCAGAACCTTTCCGCCATAGATCTCCGCACCGATATCGTCGCCGCCGCCGATCACGAGGCCCTGCAGCGGCTCTGTGGGCATCGGATCCCCCGGCACAAGCCGGACCGAGCGCGCGCCGGCACGATAGAGCGCCAGCCGGTGCATCAGGTAGCTGCGCCATCCACCCTGCCTCGATGTTGTGACGCCGATCAGGGGGCTCGTCATGACCGTACGATCTGCTCCACCACGTTGGCCCAGCTCTTGTCCTCGCCCTCGAACGACAGGTAGGCAGAGCCGACCGCATCCAGTTTCCCCCGGTCGCCTGCCAGCCGCTCGACGCAGACCCAGCGGTTCCAGTCCGGCGCGATGCTCCAACCGGGATCGCTCGCGCGTGCATCGGGCAGACGATAATGGAAAGTCGGGCGACTGTTGATCTTCTCGTTCGGCAGAACCGCACGCACCCGTCCCGCATCGAAATGATGCAGGAGCGGCAGAAGATCGAGGTCCCGATTCCGGGACGCATTGAAGGCGAGGTAGTCGTCGGTGAAGGCGGGGATGTCCGGCCAGTATCCCGGATCGGCGATTCTGCGGACGTATTCGGCCGGGAACGGATCGGCGAAGCCCAGAAGATTGCGGGTCGTATCCGGTGAGGCCTCGCGCCGGAGCCAGGGATTGAGCAGCGCGAAGCTCTTCATGAAGGCCGCGAGGGTCGCCGCATCCTGGCGCGGGATTTCCGGGTTGAAATGCAGGCCGAAGGCATAGAAGGGCGCATCCTGCGTGCCCTTGGCGCCGACCCCGCGCAGGATCGTCAGGACCCGGTTGAGTTCCTGCAGTCGGTCCATGGCGATCGGCGCCGTGACGAGTTCGCAAGGAACGAGATAGCGCGCCGCAAAGCCGAACAGGGCGGCGATCTTGGGCAGGACGCCCCTTTGCGTTCCGGCCTGCTTGCCCGGGTGCAGGATCCGGCTGTCGAGTTTCACCGTCAGATCGCCGATAGCGGATTCCTTCAAAGCGAAGGCATGCGGGTCTTCCTCGATGAGACGCCCACCCAGAGCCTCCTGCAGTGCCTGCACGGTCTTCTCGGCGGAAGGGCCCACGAACTCGATCTCGATTCCGACCGTGCGCATCTGTCCCTGCTCGTTGTGCAGGACCGGCGGCAGGGCAAAATCGATCTCGGTTGAGAGCGCAGGCTGCGCCATCGAAAACTCCGAAAAACAACACGAAAACGTGAACGCTGAGGGGAACGGATGCGCTTCCGCTCAGGTTCCTCGATCTGGGAGACTTCCGGCCCCGGCCCGGCGGGTGTGGCTTTCCGGCCTGGGGTTGGCTACAAGCCCAGCATCATGATTTCGAGAGATTCGACCTTTGAGCGAGCCGCCTGGCTGGCAGAGCTGCGCGCGACCCTGACTCTGGGCTGGCCGCTGGTGCTTGCAACCCTTGCGCAGACGGCCTTGATCACATCCGACGTCATCCTGATGGGCTGGATGGGATCGGAGGCGCTGGCCGCGGGTGCGCTTGGCACCAATGTCTATTTCGCCTTCCTGATCTTCGGCATCGGCCTCGTCAATGCGACCTCGCCGATGATCGCCGAGGAACTCGGTCGCAAGCGCCATTCCGTGCGCGAGGTCCGACGCACGGTGCGCCAGGGTTTCTGGGCGTCGGCCACCGTCGCCATCCCGATCTGGATCGTGATGTGGAATGGCGAGACGCTCCTGCTGGCGATCGGGCAGGAGCCCGGACTTGCGCATAGCGCCGGCCAGTATGTGCGGGCGCTTCAGTGGAGTCTTCTGCCCTTCCTGCTCTTCCTGGTGCTGCGCTCGTTCCTGGCGGCCCTGGAGCGGCCCGGCTGGGCCCTGTTCATCGGCCTGCTCGCCATCCCGGTCAACTTCGCCGCGGCCTATGCGCTGATGTTCGGCTCCTTCGGTCTGCCGGCCCTCGGGCTGATCGGGGCCGGTCTCGGCACGGTGATCTCGAGCACCTTCATGTTCGTGGCGCTTGCCCTCGTCATTGCCTTTCATCCCCGACTGAAGCGCTATCACATCTTCGGACGCTTCTGGCGGACCGACTGGCCGCGGTATCGTACCCTCTGGCAGATCGGCCTCCCCATCGGCCTCACGCTCACCTTCGAGGTGACGATCTTCAACGCAGCCGCCATGCTGATGGGCCGTCTCGGCGAGAGCGAGCTGGCGGCTCATGCGATCGCCCTGCAGATCGCCTCCTTCTGCTTCTCCGTCCCGCTCGGAATCGGGCAGGCCGTGACGGTGCGCGTGGGCCGGGCCTATGGCGCGCAGGATGCGGAAGGCGTCACCCGCGCCGGCTGGACCTCCTTCGCGCTGGGCACCGGCTTCATGGCCGTGACGGCATCGCTCATGCTGTTCGCGCCCCATCTTCTGATCGGCGCCTTCCTCGACGTGAGCGACCCCAAGAACGCGCTCGTCGTCGATCTGGCGCGCTCATTCCTGGTTCTGGCGGCCATCTTCCAGCTGGCGGACGGCGCGCAGGCGGTCGGCGCCGGGATGCTGCGCGGATTGCAGGATACCCGCGTTCCGATGTTTTTCGCGGCCTTCGGCTATTGGGGAATCGGTCTGCCGCTCGGCGCCATCCTGGCCTTCGGCACCAGCCTTCGCGGCGTCGGCATCTGGATCGGGCTCGCCAGCGCCCTTGCGGTCGTGGCTCTGCTGATGCTGTGGCGCTGGCTGCGCCGCGACAGGCTCGGGCTTGTCACGGCCACCCCGCGGGACGTTCAGGAAGCTTTCGCGAGCTAGAGCATCGGACCCAAAAGTGAATTTTGCACTTTTGGGTCCTCGCACGTCCTCCATCTAAGCCGACGCAATTGCGCCCATCGCCGGGCGCCAAGCACGCGATTTCGCCTTCGCGGCACTCCAGATCACGGCCCGGCCGGCAGAACGATAGCGGACTAAACTAGATCACCTTGGCTTTTCGACCAGAGGCAGCGGTTCGAAATCATCAAATAGTGATGATTTTCCTCTGCGGAAAAGAAACATTATTCAGGCTATATCAGCGCAGATAATAAATTTCTCAGGCTAGTATTTCGAATTATTCCTTCTCTCTGAAGGATGAGCGAGCGTAGAAAAATCCCCACCGCCTTATTCTTGCCTTCTTAAGGCTCAGTTTCACTTCCAACCAAAACGGAAGGGGAGACTGTCCTTGAAGAACATCCTCACCCGGGCATCTGCAATGGTGCCTCTTCTTCTTGTAGCAGCTTGCAATACTACCGCCTCCAACGACCCCGCCACCACAGGATCCATCTCACAAGCGAATTTCGAGACAGGCAAAGCCTTTCAGCGCGGCACGGCTTCCTGGTATGGGCCGGGCTTCCACGGTCGGAAAACAGCCAGTGGCGAGCGCTTCAATTCCAATGACATGACGGCGGCTCACCGGTCCTTGCCATTCGGTACGAGACTCAAGGTCGTGAATGAAACCAATGGCCGCTCGGTGGTCGTCCGGGTGAACGATCGCGGCCCCTTTGCCCATCGGCGAATCATCGACCTCGCCAAGGGTCCTGCTCTGGCTCTCGGACTGACGGCCGCCGGCACGGGCTACGTGTCTTTGCATCGGCTCGATTAGGCGCTTCTTAATCCCTTCCGACGATTCTTGGCCCGATTCGGGACCAAGGGTTGCTTACATGGAATCGAGATCGTCTCAGCCGACGAACGTCATCCGCTTTCCGGGCGCACGCTCGTCAGCCAATCCCCATCGCGATCAACGAAGTCTGATGGATGCGGTTTATGCCGCGGGCTCGTTACCGATCGAGGCGGGCGATCGTGCAACCAAGGTCATGGCTACGCGGCTCACCATCTTCGGCTTCGTCGTGATTGATGAAATGCAGGCGGATGGTACGGCACGTCGGCTTCGTCCCTCCGAGGCGATCCATGCGTCCATGACGTGCCCCTGGCGCGTCTCGAAACCGACGAGCCGCTATCGGATCGACAACGAATGGTCCAAATCGGATAGCGAGCTGTTTGCCGCCCTGCAGGCGTGACGCGAAGCAAAGAACTCGCCTTTTTCATTCCCTGAACTATTTCCTGCCAATTGCTGGCGCTTCAGGGGATGCCGATGCATCTGGTTCAGATTCTTCTGCCGCTTGCCGACAATCGGGGCCGCCGTCTCGACCGCGCGGTTTATGCACGGGTTCGCACGGAGCTGTCCGAGCGGTTCGGTGGCATCACGAGCTTCACCCGTGCGCCGGCGGAAGGCGTCTGGAAAGAAGGCGGCCATACATCTCATGACGATATCGTCGTGTTCGAGGTCATGGCGCGCGAACTCGATCATCCCTGGTGGGAACGCTACCGCGCCGATCTGGAGCGTCGGTTCGAGCAGGAGACCATCGCGATACGCGCGATCAAGGTGGAGATGCTGTAGCGCATCGTGCGGACCCAGAGGGGCCACGCCAGTGAAAAGTGGATCCGGTTTTCGCTGACGCGGCCCTCCGGGTCCGCGAGAACGATGCGCCAATTAAAAACGAGCGTCGGATCAATCCCAAAAGTGCTCTTCACTTTTGGGGCCGGTGCTCGGGAACCCGAGCCGCACTGCCTCGCTTGTCGATGAAAAGCGGAGCACCACAATGGCCAAGCCACTGATCGTTTCCATTCCCCACAATCTCGGCCAGGCTGAAGCGATGCGGCGGCTTCACGGCGGCATGACAGGTCTAAAATCCCAGTTCGGGGACAAGGTCGCTTCCATCGAAGAAACCTGGAGCGGAAACCGTATGGATTTCCGCGTCGGCGCCATGGGTCAGAACGTCAACGGACACCTTGAGGTGATGCAAGATCAGGTCCGCGTCGAAGTGCAATTACCCTGGATTTTGGCGATGATTGCGGAGAAGGCAAAGACCTTCATCCAGAAGCAGGGAACACTGATGCTCGAAAAGAAGTGATGGCAGCTATAGCCATGAATAGCTGTTCATGAAGATGAACGTAGATGGAACCAAATGGCATCGTCTGCGTTGTGTAATCGATTGCGACCGCGACCCTTCGCTGGAGCGCTTCACTTAAAACATCGCCTAATTCACCCTGGACCGGTTTTTTTCGTCCGATCGTGACAGACCCATGTATTTGAGGATCGCGCTATGCATGAGCGTTTGATGACGCAGTCCCGTGCCTTTCGTTCCCCTGCCAAAGCCGATTCGGAAAAACCTCTCCTCGTCTGTTTCTCTCATCTTCGCTGGGATTTCGTCTGGCAGCGCCCGCAGCATCTCTTAAGCCGTGCCGTCAAGCATTACGACGTGTTGTTCATCGAAGAGCCGACCTTCAAGGCAGGCGTGAAGCCGCATATGGATGTGAGCGAGCGGCCGCAGGACGTCACGATCGCCGCGCCGGTTCTGCCGGAGGGGCTGTCGCATGACGACATCATCGCCGAGCAGCATGACCTGATCGAGGAGCTCATTGGCCGTGAAGCCACGAAATCGCGCGTGTTCTGGTACTACACGCCGATGGCCATGGCCTTCACGAGCGATTTCGAGTGCGATCTGTGCGTCTACGACAACATGGATGAGCTCTCGCTCTTTCGAGGCGCATCGCAGCAATTGCTCGATCTGGAAAATGCGCTCTTCGCCCGCTGCGATCTGGTCTTCACCGGCGGCATGAGCCTTTACGAGGCCAAGCGCCATCGTCACCGCAGTGTCCACGGTTTCCCGTCCTCCATCGACTTCCATCACTTCTCCCAAGCGCGCTCGATCGACAGGGATCCCGACGATCAGACGCATATTCCGCATGTCCGCCTTGGATTCTTCGGCGTCGTCGACGAGCGCATGGACATCGATCTCCTGGCTCAAGTCGCCGATCTGCGCCCCGACTGGCAGTTCGTCATGATCGGTCCAGTGGTGAAGATCGACCCTTCGACGCTGCCGCAGCGGCCCAACATTCATTGGCTCGGCGGAAAATCCTACAATGAACTGCCGCAATACCTGTCGGGCTGGGATGTCGGCTTCATGAATTTTGCGCTGAACGAGGCGACGAAATTCATCAGCCCGACCAAGACACCCGAGTTCCTGGCAGCCGGCGTTCCGGTCATCTCGACGCCGATCACCGATGTGGTGCGGCCCTACGGCGAGAAGGGCCTCGTCGAGATCGCCAAGGATGCGAAGGAGGTCGTCGCCAAGGTCGAAGCTATCCTGGCCCGGCCAAGGGAGGCGTGGCTCGCCAAGGTCGACCGCCATCTGGCGGCCGGATCCTGGGACAAGACCTGGGCTTCCATGCGCAAGCTCATGCTGGATGCTACCGGCGATACGACAACCGATCGTCCTACTTCCTCTCTTCCTGTTTATGTCACGACGCCTGCGGAGTGATCTGGAATGTACGACTGGTTGATTGTCGGCGCGGGCTTTGCAGGCAGCGTCCTGGCGGAGCGTCTTGCCACCGAGCGTAACGAGCGCGTCCTTCTCATTGACCGCCGTCCTCATATCGGCGGCAATGCCTATGACCGCTACGACGATGATGGCTTGCTGATCCATCAATATGGCCCGCATATCTTCCACACCAATTCCAGGCAGATCCTCGACTACCTTTCCAGGTTCACAGAATGGCGCTTCTATGAGCATCGGGTGCTGGCGGAAGTCGACGGCATGCTCGTGCCGATCCCGATCAATCTCGATACGGTCAACAAGCTTTATGGATTGAACCTCACCTCGGAGCAGCTTCAGGATTGGTTCGCCGAACGGGCGGAAAAGATCGGCGAGATCAGGACATCGGAGGATGTGGTGGTCTCCGTCGTCGGACGAGAGCTCTACGAAAAATTCTTCCGCGGCTATACCCGCAAGCAATGGGGGCTCGATCCTTCGGAACTCGACAAGTCCGTGACCTCACGCGTGCCGACGCGCACGAATCGGGACGACCGCTACTTCACGGACGAGTTCCAGTTCATGCCGAAGCACGGCTACACGCGGATGTTCGAGAAAATGCTCAGGCATCCGAACATCCATGTGATGACGCAGACCGAATACGATGACGTGAAGAACGTCGTTCCCCATCGCCGCGTCATCTATTGCGGGCCGATCGACGAATACTTCAATTTCCAGTTCGGCAAGCTGCCTTACCGTTCGCTGCGCTTCGATCATGTGACGCTCGACAAGGCCTGGCACCAGCCCGTGGGTGTGGTGAACTATCCGCAGACCCATGATTATACCCGCATCACGGAGTACAAGCACCTGACGGGTCAGGAGCATGCCAAGACGGCGCTTACCTACGAGTATCCATCCGCCGAGGGCGATCCCTATTATCCGATCCCGAAGGCGGAAAATCAGGAACTGTTCAAGAAATACGAGCGGCTCGCCCTGGCGACGCCCGACGTGTGGTTCGTCGGCCGTCTGGCCACCTATCGCTACTACAACATGGACCAGATCGTCGGTCAGGCGCTTGCCACCTTCCGGCGCATCAACGAATCCCTGCCTGTCGGTGCTGACACCACCTCGGTGAAGGTCATGTCGCCATCGGCGGCCAGGGTCTCGTAAGAGACCGTGCTCCCCAGCTTTCGCACATTGCTTAAGAAAAAGAGCGGCGCAGATGTCTCCGCGCCGCTCTTTTCATGAAACGAGATTGAGGATTTTATGCTGCGGCCTCTGCTGCCCGGACGGCCTCTTCCAGGCGCGCAGCGCGGGATTCCACGGCCAGCTCCACCAACGCATCCGTCAGAAGGGTTGCGGTCGGATCGGCCAGGGGCTCGTCCCGGAACAGTCGCAGGGTCGAAGTGACCATGCGTCCGCGCCCATAGGAGCGTTCGACACCGAGCGCCACCGGCTTGTGAATCCAGCCGACCACGAGACCGGCGAACACGCGCGCCTGGAAGTCGAGCAGATTGCAGTTCACGATCACGTAATCCGGCAGCACCCGGTCCATGGTCTCGTCGAGGAGGGGGCCGGAGGGGAAGCGGGCAAAATGGCCCGAGCGACGCAGCCAGCCGAATGACGATGCCCAATCGCCGGACCAGAGGGTGCCGGCGCGCGCCTGCACCCGCACGGCCTGCCAGTGCGGGAAGAACGGATAAAGCGTCATGTCCTCTTCCGGCAGGAGCAGGAGCTTAGCGCCCGCGCGGACATGATCGGCAATGGCCTTGTTGTGCGTGCGGGAGATGATCAGGGTCGATTCCTCGAAGGCACGGGCGATGTTGTAGCCCAGAGCCCGGAAGCGATCGCGGATATCCTCATCCGGCGACCACACCAGTTCGCGCGCATGAACCGGCTTGGTGCGCGTGGGGTGAATGGCGATGTCGTGGTGGTTGTGTGCGATGAGCTTGCCGCCGGGTGCACGCAGATCGAAGCTGATGCGCCGGAGCGACGGCTCATCGACCGCCGGCAGGGGGATTTCGACACGCCCTAAGTTGAAGACGTCGGGTGCCTTGATAACGGGAAGCGGCAGTCGTTCGGTCTCGCTGCAGACCGAGATCTCCAGCTGGCAATCCTCGAGGGGCTGTCCGGCTCCGTGTGCAATGCAGAGCTCAAGGGCAACCGTTTCGCCGGACCAATAGGAAGCGCGCTCCCATTTCGGCGCGATCACCGTGTCCGTATTGATGATGTGGAACAGTTCGTGGAACACGCGCGGGTTCCGGCGCATGTCGAGCAGACCGTTCGATTCCCAATGGCAGTCATGCAGCTCGGTGATGACGTAGCCCGCCAGATTTGGCTTGCGGCGCATCGACTCGATCTCGTACTTCAAGGCGCGGAACTGCTGCCACTGCGCCGCGATGACGAAGCGGCGCAGATCGCCGAAGACGCGATCCATGCTCCAGTCCGAGAAGCGGTTCTCGACGCCGTGGGCATACATCACGCCCTCGCCCCAATCGTGCCCGGTCTCGAACCACCAAGGCTCCTCGCCCTTCTCGTCACGCAGGTCCTTCGGATAGGGCAGGCCCCAATTGCCGAACTCGGAGCACATCAGCGGCTCGCGCCCGGTGATGACCGCATCGCCATGGGGCGAATAGAGCCATGAGGCGCGGCTCGACAATTCGTCGACGAAGATGTCCCACTGCGCCCGATGATCGGGATAGGCCGCATAGAAGTGATAATCCGCGATGTCGGATTCCACGTGGAAGCTCGGAGCGAGCGGTGAGTTGTCGACCACGAGGCGGGTCGGATCGTAGGCTTTCAGCCAGGCGAAGGTGCGCTTGAGCCAGTCGCGGTGATCCGCGTCGTTGACGAGATCGACACCCCAGTTCTCGTTGATGATCGTCCAGATGATGATCGAGGGATGGTTTCCGTCGCGGTCGACGATCCCCTTCAGGAGCTTCTCCTTGCGCCCGCGGGAGCGGTCGGTGGCCATGCCGCCGTTCGGCAGCTCGGTCCAGATGAGAACGCCCATCCGGTCCGCCACTTCGTAATAGCGCGGATCGGCCGCCTTGATGTGGCAGCGCAGGCAGTTGAGGCCCAGTTCCTTCACTTTGCGGAATTGGTCTTCCAGGAATTCTACGGACGGCACGGTGCAGATCGTGTCCGGATAGTAGTCCTGGTCGAGAGCGGAGCGCAGGTAAAGCGGTTCGCCGTTGAGATA
Organism: Microvirga sp. GN3; assembly: GCF_055792825.1. Lineage (NCBI taxonomy): Bacteria > Pseudomonadati > Pseudomonadota > Alphaproteobacteria > Hyphomicrobiales > Methylobacteriaceae > Microvirga > Microvirga sp. GN3. The sequence goes on along the minus strand of NZ_JBVVAK010000007.1, from coordinate 46,282 downwards.
GAACTTGCCGTTGCGCGTCTCGATGGAGCGAAAGCCGAAATGATCCGCGATCTCGTCCTTCACCTCGCCGTTGCGCCTGAGTTCGAGGCGGATACGATAGAGGTTGGGATGGTCCGGTGACCAGGCGCGCACATCGTCGAGCGTGAACTCGAACGGCATGGAGGTGACGCCGACCTGCGTCTCGTGCATCTCATCGAGCACCACGTCGCCCGACGGATCCGTGACCTCGATGCGGATCTGGGTTGCGTCCGTCAGCGGACGCGCGAAGAACACGCCCGATGTCACCCGTCCCGTCGTCAGGTTGGGAACGAGGCGGACACGGCTCATGTGATCGGAGATGCGGCGTTCGAGACAGACCGACTGCCAGATGCCTGAGAGCGGGCCGTACCAGCTCTGCTTGCCGAACGGGATTTCAGCAAAGGGCGAATCCGGGAACTCGGCCGGGTTGTCGGTCGGGCTGTCGACGCGGACTTTGATCTCGTTCGCGCCCGGCTTGAGGTAGGCCGTCACATCGAACGAGAAGGGCAGGAACCCGCCCTCGTTGTGGCCGACCATCTCACCGTTGATGAAGACCTTCGTATTGTGAAAGACGGCGCCGAAGCGGATCCAGACACTGTCATGCAGCCAGGCTTCGTCGATCTCGATCGTCCTGCGGTAGATGCCGATGCCGGCGCGCATGCGCAGATCCGCAAACTGGGCCTGCCAGGGACTCGGCACCGTGATCTGGCGAACCTCCGCCGGGCCCGACAGACGGTCGTCGGCCACATGCAAAAATTCCCAAGTCCCGTCCAGACTGATGCGATTGTCCTGCATGATATCTCCTTGAATCAGAGATTACCCAAAGGTTTTGAAAGCGGCGAAAACATGACTGACGGCAAGCAATGCGGGAAGGCATCCGGCCTGCGACATCGCGTGTCCCCGAAGCGCGTTCGACCCATCGGCCCCTCGTCTCTGACTGTCGTCGGTGGCCCGTCTCGAACAACGGAGAAACGCTTCATTTGATCCCGGGGATGGGACGAACCGGGAACCTCCGACCGGCAGGGTGGCGAGAGGGCCAGGAACCCGCTCTTTCATCTCGCGTTGCCCTGACAATGCCGAGCCGCGCTGCTCGCCCGACAAACCACTTTTTAAAGAGGCTAGAGATGGCTCAACAGATTCCTGACGATCGCGTCCGACAGGGACCCCCGGGCCGCCCGGTCCTGGGTGTTCTGATCGGGGCGCTTCTGCTCGCTGGCGTCGCGATTTCCGGCTATATGCTGTGGGTCGGTTCCACGTCACCTGACCATCCCGGAACCGATGCGGCCCGCGCCAATGTGACGGGTTCGACCACTGGCTCGTCCGCCAATCCCACCGACCGCGTCTCCCCTGCAAACCCGGCCTATCCTGCGCCTGGGGCCCAGCCTTCGGCCAACGAAGCGCCGAAGCCGTAACGCTTTTTCCCTTAGGGAAGCCGGGAGAGGCCATCATCCTCTCCCGGCTTTTTTGTTGCGCTTCGGTGCCCGGGCGGCGACTTTTCGCCGTAATGATTCGCAAAGAACCGGCCCGCCGACGCATTGCGCTGCAAAAGCGAAGCCGAGCTTCGGCCTGGAACAACGCGCTTCTTCAAAAGGGGAGCACCGGATCGATCCGGTGCTCTAGGGTAGACTGAATGACGAGTATTGGCATGAAGCGGCTCTTCGGGGCCGCTGTGATTGCGTTGAGCATTGCAGCAGGCGGCGCGTCCTATGCACAGCAGGCTCAGACCTCCCCCAATACCCAGCCTCAGGCTCAAACCCCGGCCGCCGCTCCGCCCCAAGCTGCTCCCGCTCCTGTAGCGGCAGCCCCCGCCACCTCGATTTCGGCCGAGACGAAGGCTGCCCGCGCCAAGCTCGACGGCTTCAAGGCCGATCTCGATCAGAAGGAAGCGGCGATCCAGGGCCGGACCATGTCCGACGCGGATCTGCAGAACATTCGCGTGCAGATCGAACCGATTATCGGCGAGATCCGCGCCGTCATCGACGAACAGACCCCGAAGCTCGAGGCCAGCAAGCAGCGCCTGAGCCAGCTCGGGCCGAAGCCGGACAAAGGCCAGCCTGAGGAGAGCGCCGACGTTGCCCGCGATCGCGCTGAGCGTGAGGCGGCCGTGGCGGAGCTCGACGAGACCCAGCGGCTCGGGCGCGCCCTGCTCGTCCAGGCCGAGCAGCTGAACACCCAGATCGGCGATTTGCGCCGGGCGGGCTTTACCCGCGCCCTGTTCGAGCAGAGCGACGGGATCGTCAGCCCCAACCTGTGGATGAACGTGGTGCAGGCCGTTCCGCGGGAACTGCGGGCGCTGCGGATCGTCCTGGGCGACGCCCTGGAGCAGCTCCAGCGCAACACTTCGCTCGGCGTGCTGCTTGTTCTCGGCCTCGCCATCGGCGCGGCCATCGCGCTTTATGCCGGGCGACGCTCGATTGCCCCACGTCTCGTCAAGCGCGATCCCGCCATAACCGATCCCGCGCGCCGCAGCCGTCTTCTGGCCGCTCTGGGCGTCCTGATCCTGGGAGCAGGTCCGGCCATCGCCGGCAGCTGGATCGTCTGGGTGGCCTTCGATTCCGCCGATGTCGTCCCACCGCGGCTGGAGCAGGTTGTCAAAGCTCTCCTGAGCGGCCTCGCCTTCATCGCCTTCGTGCGCGCCCTGATCGATGCCATCCTGGCGCCGGACCATACCCCCTGGCGGCTGATTCCGGTCAGGGATGCCTCCGCCACGCGGTTCATGAGCTTCTCCGTTACCCTGGCGACTGTCATGGTCGCCGGCAAGGTGATCGAGGCGTTCAACACGGCCATTGCCGCGGCCCTGCCCGTCACCGTCATCACCCGGGCGGTCTTTGCCCTGGCGGCGGCTCTGATCTTCGCCGAGCTGCTGCGGCGCTTCGCAACCCGAGAAACGCAGGACGAGGCCTGCCTCGGGCCCTACGTCGCGCAGGATGTGGACGTTGGCGGGCCTCTGCGCAGCCTCGGCTGGTTCCTCGTGGCCCTCATCGTCGGCAGCGTGCTCGGCGGCTATGTGGCGCTGGCCTCCTTCCTGGTCGATCAGGCGGTCTGGATCTCCATCGTCATCGCGCTGCTGGTCCTGGGTGTCGCACTTGCCGACGAGTTCATCGGCGGCTCCCTGCGCGGTCAAACCAAGCTCGCCACGGCGCTGCAGGCCAATACCGGCCTGCGCCGTCGTTCCCTGGAGCAGATCGGCGTTCTGGGCAGCGGCGTGGCGCGGCTCGCCCTCATCATCGTCGGCATCCTGCTGGTGCTCGCCCCTTGGGGCATCGAATCGGCCGATGTGACGGGCTCCCTGCGGGCGGTGTTCTTCGGCTTCAATGTCGGCGACGTCACGATCTCCCTGTCGTCGATCCTCATTGCGGCCCTGCTGTTCGCCGCGGGCTTCGCCATCACGCGCGTGATCCAGCGCTGGCTCAACAACACCTTCCTGCCAGCGACCGAACTCGATGCGGGCCTGCGCAATTCGATCAGCACTGCAGCGGGCTATGTCGGCATCATTATCGCGGGTGTGATGGCCTTCACCTATCTCGGCCTCAGCCTGGAGCGAGTGACCATCGTGGCCGGTGCGCTCTCGGTCGGTATCGGTTTCGGCCTGCAATCCATCGTCAACAACTTCATCTCCGGCCTGATCCTGCTCTGGGAGCGCCCGATCCGCGTCGGCGATCTTGTGGTCGTCGGCGACGGCGAGGGCTATGTGCGCCGGATCAATGTGCGCTCGACCGAGATCCAGGCTTTCGACCGCTCAATGATCATCGTGCCGAACTCGAACCTGATCTCCGGCATCGTGCGCAACCGCGTGCGCAACGATCGCGTCGGGCGCGTGCTCGTCTCGGTTCCGGTTCCCCGCGCGTCTGATCCGGATCAGGTGGCGGAGATCATGCGCAAGGCTGCGCTCGCCCACCGAGAGGTGATGAGCGAGCCTCCGCCGCGGGTTTTGTTCAAGAAGGTGACGGAAAACACCATCGATTTCGATCTCATCTGTTTCGTGGACGATATCGATGCGGCCGGGCGCGTCTCGAGCGACATCTATTTCGAGATCTTCCGCGGCCTGCGCAAAGCCGGAATCGGCGTTCCCGTGCCGGCCCCAGCCCTCGAACCGGAAGAGGAGCCGCAGGACAAGGCTCCGAAGGCGGAGGAGAAAGAGGACGAAACCTTAACCCTTCTCAAGGATAAGACGCCTGCATGAAGCGTCTTATCCTCTTGATCCTTCCCGCCCTCGCTCTCGCCGCCTGCCAGAGCGAGAAGCCTGTCCAGCGCAGCCAGACTCCGAGCTTTTACGTCTCCATGGCCAATGCCAGTGCCGAGGTGGACGCCGCCATGGCGCGCGACATGATCGGCGCCTATCGCGGCAACAACGGCTTGCGGCCCCTGACCCTCGATCCCGATCTCCAGGCTGCCGCCCAGGCGGAGGCCGATGCCATGGCGAGGGCCGACAAGCCGAGTTCCGCCGAGGCCTTCAAGGCCCGGCTGGCTGCGAGGGGATTTGCCGCACCGGCGGCAAACCTTTCCGCGGGCTACCACACGCTGGCCGAGGCCTTCTCGGGCTGGCGCGAGAGTCCGCAGCACAACCGCGTCCTTCTCGACGCGAAAGCGACACGGATCGGGATTGCGACGGCCTATGCGCCGAATTCCAAGTACAAGGTTTACTGGGTCCTCGCGCTGGCATCCGACAAGCGCTGATCAGTCTCAGGGCCCAGAACGGCAGCGTTTGGAACATTCGCCGAGCGAGCGCGCTTTAGCTTGAGGAACTCCCAAGCTGAAAAGAGTGCGCGTCTCGACACATGCCCGATTTCGACCCCAAACTGGGCAGGCAGCTGCCTCCGCCCCCTGCGACAGGAAGTGAACAGGAAGTCGGTCCCGGGCAAGGCAACACGCTGGCGAAAGAAGCCGCTAATGCGGCTGCCCATCATCCGGAGCCTCCGCATCCTCATGAGATGGCCCCGAGCATCGTGCGCGAGCTGTACCTGCTCTTTCGCGACATGCTCCGGCACGGCAAGGGCTGGCCGATGCTGCGGCTGTCGGCCGCCATTCTCGTCATCCTCGTCTGCAACATGGTCGGTCAGGTCCGGCTCAACGAATGGAACGGCGCCTTCTTCGATGCGGTCGAGAAGCGCGATACCTCCGCATTCCTCCATCAGCTTCTTGTCTTCCTAGTCATCGTCGTCGTGCTCCTGGCGCTGGTGGTGGCGCAGACCTGGCTGCAGGAGCGTCTCAAGATCCGGTTGCGGCAGCGTCTGACGCAGGTGCTGCTCGATATCTGGCTCAAGCCGAACCGGGCCTACCAGCTCGGCTTCATGGGCGAAAGCAGCGCCCAACCGGACCAGCGGATGCAGGAGGATTGCCGTCTCTTTTCCGAGCTCTCGACGGAGCTCGGGGTCGGCATGCTGCAGGCTTTCCTCCTCCTCGTGAGTTTCATCGGTGTCCTGTGGGCACTGTCCGGTCCCGTGAGCTTCACTTTAAGCGGCCGTGAGATCACGATCCCCGGCTACATGGTCTGGGTCGCCGTCGGTTATGCCGGTATCGGCTCCGGTCTCACCTGGCTCGTCGGTCGCCCGATGATCCGCCTCAACACGCTCCGCTACGCCCGCGAGGCCGAGTTGCGCTTCGCGCTCGTGCGCGTGAACGAGAGCTCAGAGAGCGTCGCTCTCTACAATGGAGAGCCGGACGAGCGCCGCAACCTCGATGAATTCGTCGAAGCCGTCCTCACGGCGTCCCGGCGCCTTTCCAGCGGTCTCGCCCGCCTGACCTGGATCACCTCCGGTTACGGCTGGCTGGCCATCGTAGTGCCGATCCTGGCGGCGGCACCGGACTATTTCTCGGGACGCCTCTCGTTCGGCGAGATGATGATGGTGGTCGGCGCCTTCAATCAGGTGCAATCGGCCTTGCGCTACTTCGTCGACAATTTCCCGAAGATCGCCGATTGGCGTTCCGCCGTCCTGCGCGTTGCCACCTTTCGGCAGGCCGCCATCGATCTCGAGGAGGTTGCGGCCGAGACCCGCCAGATCGAGATCGGGCCTCATCCCAAGGACTACCTCAGCTTCGAAGGCGTTTCGATTGCGCTCAGCGATGGCAGCATCCTCATTGAGGATGCAACGGCGGAGATCCAGCCCGGCGAGCGGGTGCTGATCATGGGCGAGTCGGGCGCTGGCAAGAGCACGCTGTTTCGCGCCATTTCCGGTCTCTGGCCCTGGGGATCGGGCCGGATCCGCATCCCCAAGCCCGAGGAAATGATGTTCTTGCCGCAGCGGCCCTATCTGCCTCTGGGCACGCTGAGGGCGGCCATCAGCTATCCAGCCTCGCCCGAAACCTTCAACGATGCCCAATTGAGGGAGGCCCTCGATCGCTGCGGACTGGGCGAATTCGTCGAGATGCTCGACAAGCATGAGCGCTGGGACAAGAGCCTGTCGCTCGGCCAGCAGCAGCGTGTGGCGTTTGCCCGCTTGTTGCTGCACAAGCCCCGATGGGTGTTCATGGACGAGGCGACCTCCGCGCTCGACGAGGAGAATCAGGCGTCCATGCTGGCGCTGTTCGAGAACGAATTGAAGGGTGCGAGCGTTCTGTCAATCGGACACCGGCCCGGCCTTGAGGAGTTTCACACCCGAACGCTCCACATCCGCAAGACCAAGGAAGGGGCCATTCTTCTGGCCCGTCCCCGGTCGCGACCGAATGGGCGCTCGCAATCGAAGCTCGGACCGAAATGGATCGGGCGCTTTCGCCGGAGCCTGAAGCCGGCCCGGGGCCGGGCATGATGAGAAGCGACCCGAAAGGTTCCGGCTTTTCAAGCGGGGTGAAGTGCGTAAATCTTGATCGGAGACGGAATGCCCGTCGTCACGTTCGCAGGTAGATCCCCATGCGGCTGATCAGGCTTTATATCCGTGTGTTGGGCGAGCTCGGATCCGATATGAAGGTCGGCGCGCTGCTGGCCCTGGCCAACATCGCCCTCGCGATCTCGGCTTTTGCGGAGCCCATCCTGTTCGGGCGCATCATCGATGTTCTCACCCGTGCCCAGGCGGCGAATGCCGTGCCTGTGACCTTCGGCACATTGACTCCTCTCATTCTCGCCTGGGTGGCGTTCGGATTGTTCTCCATCGGCGCAGGCGCGCTCGTGGCGCTGCATGCGGACCGTCTCGCGCATCGTCGGCGACTGGCCGTGGTGGCGAATTACTTCGAGCACGTTCTCGAACTGCCGCTTGCCTTCCATACCTCGACCCATTCGGGCCGCGTGCTGAAGGTGATGCTGGAGGGCTCGGGCGCCATGTCCTGGCTCTGGCTCGGCTTCTTCCGCGAGCATCTCTCGGCGATCATTGCGCTTTGCGTGCTGCTGCCGCTCACCGTGTTCCTGAACTGGCGCCTGGGCCTGCTTCTCGTCGCGCTTGTGGGCGTCTTCACATTTCTCACCGCGATCGTTCTGCGCAAGACGGAAACCCTGCAGGGGACGGTCGAGCGCTATCACTCGAGCCTCGCCGAGCATGCTTCGGATGCGCTCGGCAACGTGCCGGTGATTCAGTCCTTCACCCGCGTCGAGGCCGAGAGCCGCTCGCTGCGGTCCATTATCCAACAATTGCTGCAGGCGCAGAATCCGGTCTTGTCCTGGTGGGCTCTGGCCTCCGTCGCCTCCCGAGCCTCTGCCACGATCACAGTCACGGCGATCTTCCTGATGGGCACTTGGCTGCACCTGAACGGCTTGGCCACCATCGGCGAGATTGTCATGTTCATGAGCATGGCCACCATGCTGATCGGGAGGCTGGAGCAGGCGGTGAGCTTCATCAACCAGCTCTTCATGCAGGCGCCGAAGCTGCAGGAATTCTTCGAGATCCTGGACACGGCTCCCGTCGTTCATGACCGCGCCAATGCCAGGAACGTGGAACGGTATCGGGGCACCGTCGTCTTCGACAATGTGAGCTTCTCCTATGATGGCAAGCGCTCCGCTGTGCAGGACGTGTCCTTCGCCGTTCGCTCGGGTGAGAACGTGGCGCTGGTCGGCGCCACCGGCTCCGGCAAGTCGACCACTTTGGGTCTTCTGCACCGCGCCTTCGATCCGCAATCGGGCAGCATCCGCATCGACGATCTCGACATCCGCGATGTCACGCTCTCGTCCCTGCGGCGCAATATCGGCGTGGTGTTCCAGGAACCGATGCTGTTTGCCCGCACCATCCGCGAGAACCTGCAGGTCGGGCGGCCCGACGCCACCGATGCGGAGATGATCGAGGCCCTGGAACGCGCGCAGGCGATCGAATTCATCTCGCGCCAATCGGAAGGCCTCGATACGGTCATCGGCGAGCGCGGACGCTCTCTCTCCGGCGGCGAGCGCCAGCGTTTGTCCATTGCCCGCGCGCTGTTGAAGAACCCGCCGATTCTCATTCTCGATGAGGCGACGAGCGCGCTCGATGCCGCCACGGAACGCAAGCTGCAGTTGGCGCTGGACGAAGTGATGAAGGGGCGCACGACCTTTGTCATTGCCCACCGTCTCGCGACCATCCGCAACGCCCACCGCATCCTGGTCTTCGATCAGGGGCGGGTGATCGAGACTGGCACCTTCGAGGAACTCGTCGCGAAGGGCGGCCGGTTCGCGGAGCTAGCCAAGGCGCAGTTCATGGCCACCGAGGAGCCTCCTCCGAAGCGGGTGAGAGTCTCGGCGCACGCGTGAGGCAGGCCTTCGATCCGCGGACACAGGGCGTCCGCCACCGGGTCAACGGTGTGACGCTTCATGCCGTCGAGTCAGGACCTGCGGATGGGCCGCTGGTGATCCTGCTCCACGGCTTTCCCGAGTTCTGGTGGGGGTGGCGTTATCAGGTCGGCCCCTTGGCGGAAGCGGGCTTTCGCGTGCTCGTGCCGGACCAGCGCGGCTACAACTTGAGCGACAAGCCCGAAGGCCGGCGTGCCTATGATCTCGATACGCTTGCGAAGGATGTGGTCGGATTGGCGGATACGCTCGGGCGCAGGACATTTTCCGTGGTGGGCCACGATTGGGGCGGGCTCGTCGCCTGGTGGACGGCTTCGCGCTATCCCGATCGCGTTGAAAAGCTCGTCGTCCTCAACGCACCCCATCCGAGCGTCGCCGGATCCTATATGCGCTCGCATCCGAGCCAGATGCTGAAAAGCCTCTATGTCGGGTTCTTCCAGATTCCACTTCTGCCTGAGTCCATGCTCTCGGCGAACGGTTATCGCAGCCTCAAGGATGCGCTCCTGCGCACGAGCCGTCGCGGCACGTTCTCGGACGAGGATATCGCTCGATACGAGAAAGCCTGGTCGCAGCCCGGCGCGCTCACGACCATGCTCAATTGGTATCGGGCGCTGCCATTCAAGCCCGACATGAAGGATTCAACTGTTCGATCCCCAACACTTGTTGTTTGGGGAATTCGCGACCGTTTTTTGGAGAAGGGTTTGGCGGAAGCAAGTCTCGCCTTATGCCAGTCAGGCGATATTCGCTGGATTGAGAATGCCACTCATTGGGTCCAGCATGAAGAGCCCGATGCCGTGAACGCGGCGCTGCTGGATTTTCTGAAATCCTGAACTTACTCCGCCCTGGCACGGACCTGCGTAAGTGGCATGATCCTGAGCGCCATGATCCGGTTGCGCGACTTGCGCAGCACCTGGAAGCGGAAGCCGTGGAAGGTGAAGATCTGGCCCGTGTCGGGGATGGTCTGGGCTTCGTGAATGACGAGGCCCGCGATGGTGGTGGCTTCCTCGTCCGGCAGGTTCCAGTCCATAGCGCGGTTGAGGTCGCGGATCGGCACGGAGCCGTCGACATTGACCGAGCCGTTGGGCTGCGGACGCACGCCTTGGACCGAGAGATCGTGCTCATCCTTGATGTCGCCGACGATCTCTTCGAGGATATCCTCGAGCGTCACCAAACCCATCACCTCGCCGTACTCGTCGACGACGAGCGCGAAATGCGTCTTCTTGGCGAGGAAGGCCTTCAACTGGTCGCGCAGGGAGGTGGTATCCGGCACGAACCAGGTTTCCAGCGCGATCGCCTCCACTTTCAGCCTGCTCGCATCGCCGCCGACCGCGTCGAGTGCTCGCAGCAGGTCCTTGGCGTGGAGCACGCCGACAATGTTCTCCTGGCTCTCGCGCCAGAGCGGCATGCGGGTATAGGGCGAGGAAAGCACCTCGCGCACGATCTCTTCCGAGGACAGATCCGCGTTGATGGTGCGCATCTTGGTGCGGTGGACCATGACCTCCGAGACCGTCAGGTCTTCGAGGTCGAGGAGACCGCCGAGCATGTCGCGTTCCACCTTGGCGACGCCGCCTTCCTTGTGCAGTAAAGCGACCTGTCCGCGGATCTCCTCGCTGGCCGATAGGATCGGTGTGTTCTCGCCGATGCGAATGCCGAAGGGCCGCAGCATGAGCTTCACGAGCCGCTCGATGGCGATTGCCAGCGGCCCCAGCAGCGCCACGGCCCATGACATCGGCCGCGAAAGGAAAAGCGACACGGTCTCCGGCGAAGAGATAGCGACGGTCTTCGGCAGCACCTCGGCGAAGACGATCACCAGAACCGACATGATGATTGTGGCGTAGATCGCGCCCTCGTCGCCGAAGATCGCCACGAGCACGCTGGTGGCGAAGGCGGAGACGCCGATATTGACGATGTTGTTGCCGATCAGCACCGTGCCGATGAAGCGCTCGCGGATTTCGAGCAGGCGATTCACCAGCTTGGCGCGCCGGTCGCCGCCCTTTTCCAGAACCAGCATGCGGGAGCGCGATGTGCCCGTAAAAGCCGTCTCGCCGGCCGAGAAGAAGGCGGAGAGCAGAAGGCAGAAGATGACGACCAGGGCCGCAAACCAGAGATCGCCGGAGGATTCTTCGATCATGACCGTGACGGTTTAAGTTCGCTTTCCAGGAAGGCGCGGACCTTGTCGGCCTCGATGCCGGGAGCGATGAAGCTCTGTCCGATGCCTCGCGCCAGGATGAAGGTCAGGGCGCCACCCTTCACCTTCTTGTCCTGGGCCATGGCGTTGAGAAGCTCGTCGACCGTGCCGCAGCCTCCGGGAATATGGGCGAGACGCGTGGGAAGTCCCGCGGCCGACAGATGCGCCTCGACGCGCTCTGCATCCGCCGCTGAACAGAGACCAAGCGAGGCGGAGAAGCGGAAAGCAAGAGCTAGGCCAATGGCGACGCCTTCGCCATGGACGAGGCGTGCGGAATCATAACGCGTGATCTTTTCCAGCGCATGGCCGAAGGTATGGCCGAGATTGAGCAGCGCCCGGTCACCGTTCTCGTGCTCGTCGCGCACCACCACGTCGGCCTTGGCGCGGCAGCTCTGCGCCACGGCCTCGTCCCGCTCGGGGCCGCCGGCGAAGACGCCCTGCCAGTTCGCCTCGCACCAGGCAAAGAAGCGCGCGTCGTCGATCAGGCCGTATTTCGCCACCTCCGCATAGCCGGCGCGCATTTCGCGGATCGGGAGCGTGTCGAGGAGGGCGGTGTCGGCGAGAACGAGGCTCGGCTGGTGGAAGGCGCCGACGAGGTTCTTGCCGTGGCGGGAGTTGATGCCCGTCTTGCCGCCGACCGAGGAATCGACCTGGGAGAGCAGAGTGGTCGGCACCTGAACGAAGCGCACGCCCCGGCGCACCACGGCGGCCGCGAAGCCTGCGAGATCCCCGATCACACCGCCGCCCAGCGCCACCACGAGATCGCCGCGCTCGATCTTCGCGGCCAGCACCGCGTCGCAGACCTGTTCCAGGCTGGCATAGGATTTGGTGGCCTCGCCGGGAGGAAGCGTGATCACGGAGGTGCGCAACCCTTGCGCTTCCAGGGACTTTGACAGCGCCTCGACATAAAGCGGGCCGACGTGCTCGTCGGTCACGATGGCGGCTGCGCGGGCGCCTAAGCCTGCGATCCGCGTTCCTGCCGTCCCAATCAGGCCGCGCCCGACCAGGATGTCATAGGCCCTGTCGCCGAGCGGGACCGGAACCGTGATCAAGGATGGGCTTTCCATCCGGGCGGCTGCGCTCGTCATGGTGCGGCGCTCCCTTGTCTTTCTTTCTCGAACCACTCGCCCAAGGCTTTGACGATGTCGGCGACCACCCGGTCATGCGGCGCCTCGTGGGAGTCGATGGTGATGTCCGCCGTGGCATAGACCGGATAGCGCAGCTCCATCAGGCGACGCATGGTGCCTTCCGGGTCCGGGTTCTGCAGGAGAGGGCGGGTCGTCCGCTTGCGGACGCGGCGCATGAGGATGTCGAGGTCGGCCTTGAGCCAGAGCGAGAGGCCCTGCTCGGCGATGCGGCTCTGGGTCTCCTCGTTCATGAAGGCGCCGCCGCCGGTGGCGAGCACGATCGGGCCTTCCTGCAGGAGGCGGGCGATTACACGGCGTTCGCCGTCACGAAAATGATCCTCGCCATGGATGGCGAAGATTTCCGGGATGGTCATGCCGGCCGCGGCCTCGATCTCGTGATCGGCGTCACGGAAAGGCAGCTTGAGCGTCTGCGCGAGCCTGCGGCCCACGGTGCTCTTTCCGGCGCCCATGAGCCCGACGAGCACAAGTGATCGCGTGCCAAGCTGGCGGCTGATGGGATGGCCGCGCTGGCTTGCCTGGTCTTGCCCGCCGACTTCATCGAGCGAATTGAAGCGGCTGATATTGTTCATGTGCCATGTCCTAGCACGGGCGCGGCGCCCTGTCACAAGGGCGTTATCCTCCTATCCCTGCCAAACTTAGCCGATGCGAGGGGCTTGCCTTCAAGGCTGTGGCATGGTTCTAGCGACTTAACGTTTCAAGAGGCTCCCGTGCCCACCCTGTTTCGGTTTCTCCTCGTCGTCGCTATTCTCGCAGGCCTTGGCTTCGCCGCCATGTTCGCGCTTGCGACCTTCGTCGATCCCGATCCGCGCGAGATCACGGTGCCGGTTCCCACCAGCCGGACACCATCCTCTTGATGAGCGGCGCACGCCACGCCAGCCTCTTTCTCGACATGCTCGCCGCCGAGCGCGGCGCCTCCAAGAACACGCTCGATGCCTATCGGCGCGATCTCGACGATTACCTTGAATATCTGAAGGAAGCCGGCGGTCAGCCCGACAACGCGACCTCCGTCACCATTCGGGGCTTCATGGCGAGCCTGGAAGAACGTGGCCTGAAAGCCTCTTCGGCCGCCCGCAGGCTCTCTGCCGTGCGCCAGTTCCACAAGTTCCTCTACGTGGAGGGCTATGCCCCCGCCGACCCGACCGCCGCGGTGTCAGCTCCGAAGCGGGGCAGGGCGTTGCCCAAGGTCCTCTCTGTCGCCGAGGTCGACTGCCTGCTGCAGGTGGCCTATGAGGGCGTCCAGCACCCGAAAGCCACGCCCGGCGAGCGCCTGCGCGCCGCTCGCATGGCCTGCCTGCTGGAACTGCTCTACGCGACGGGCCTGCGCGTCTCGGAGCTGGTCGCTCTGCCGCGCAGCGCCGCCAGGACCCGCGACCGGTTCCTTGTGGTGCGCGGCAAGGGCGCCAAGGAACGGCTCGTTCCGCTCACCGATGCCGCCCGGGACGCCGCACGCGCCTATCTCGCCCTGCAGGAGGAGCAGACAAAGGCTGCCGGCCCCTGGCTGTTTCCGGCCGACAGCGAGAGTGGCCATCTCACCCGCCAGTCCTTCGCCCGCGACCTGAAAGTCGTGGCCGGGGCGGCGGGCCTGCGCGCCGACAAGATCAGCCCCCACGTGCTCCGCCACGCCTTCGCCAGTCATCTGCTCCAGAACGGGGCGGACCTGCGCGTGGTGCAGGAGTTGCTTGGCCATTCCGACATCTCGACCACGCAGATCTACACCCACGTGCTGGATGAACGCCTGAAGAGCATGGTGCGCGATCTGCACCCGCTGGCGGAAGGCGGGGAGGGGTAGCACCTCTGCCCGTCATCCCCGGACTTGTTCCGGGGATCCACGTCTTTAGCAACGTTGTGGTCCCGAAGACGTGGATGGCCGGGACAAGCCCGGCCATGATGTGTGTGAGGTTTTTAGCGCCGCTTCAACAAAAACACGCCCTGATCGCCGAGCAGGTTCCACACCCACCAGGGCAGGGTCACGCGCATGGGCTGGCCGCCGGCATTCAGCGCTACGGCCTTTTCCATCTGCGCGCCGACCTCGCGGCAAAGTTCCACGAAATCGCGGATGGTGCAGAAATGGATGTTGGGCGTGTCGTACCAGGAATAGGGCATGTTCTCGGTTACCGGCATCCGGCCGCGAAGGACGAGATCGACGCGCACGCGCCAATGGCCGAAATTCGGGAAGGACACGATGGCCCGGCGGCCGATGCGCAGAAGATGCTCCAGCACCACCTTGGGCTGGCGCGTCGCCTGAATCGTCTGCGAGAGGATCACGTAATCGAAGGCGTCGTCCGGATAATCGGCAAGGTCCGTGTCGGCATCGCCCTGGACCACCGGCAACCCCTTGGCGAGGCAGGCATTCACGCCCTCGCGCGAGATCTCGATGCCGCGCCCGTCGACGCCCTTGCGGTCGCGCAGGATGGCGAGAAGCGAACCGTCGCCGCAGCCGATATCGAGCACGCGCGAGCCCGGCTCGACCATGTCGGCGACCATCAGAAAATCGAGGCGATGGCCGGTTTCAAGATCGGCTGCGGGCAGGGTGGACAGCGTCATGCGATCCCCCGCACCCGCGCGGCTGCGTCAATGAAGCCGCGCGCGGCCGCAAACATCTCCGGCTCTTCGAGCAGGAAGGCATCGTGGCCCTTGTCGCTCTCCACCTCGACGAAACCGACGGAGGCCGCGGCTGCATTGAGCGCGTGGACGATGGCGCGCGAGTCCGATGTCGGGAACAGCCAGTCGGAGGTGAAGGAGATCACGCAGAAGCGCGTGGCCGATCCCTTGAAGGCTTTTGCCAGCGAGCCGCCATGCTCCGCCGCGATGTCGAAATAATCCATCGCGCGGGTAACATAGAGATAGGAATTGGCATCGAACCGCTCGACGAAGGAGATGCCTTGGTAGCGCAGGTAGCTCTCGATCTGGAAATCGGCGTCGAAGGAGAAGGTCGGCGCGCTGCGGTCCTGGAAATTGCGCCCGAACTTCCGGTGCAGGGCCATCTCGGACAGATAGGTGATATGCGCGCCCATCCGCGCGACGGCGAGGCCCTTCGAGGGACGCGTTCCTTCCGTCAGGTAGCGTCCGCCGCGCCATTCCGGATCTGCCATCACCGCCTGACGGCCGACCTCATGGAAAGCGATGTTCTGGGCCGAATGGCGGGCGGCGGCGGCGATGGGCAGGGCGGAAAAGACCCGGGTTGAGTAGCTCGCCGCCCATTGCAGCACCTGCATGCCGCCCATGGAGCCGCCGATGACGCAGAACAGGCTCTCGATGCCGAGCTTGTCGATCAGCGCCGCCTGCGCCCGCACCATGTCGCGGATGGTGACGACCGGGAAATCCAGTGCATAGGGCTGGCCTGTCGCCGGGTTGATCGAGGCCGGGCCCGTGGTGCCCATGCAGCCGCCGATCACGTTGGCGCAGATCACGAAGAAGCGGTTGGTATCGACTGGCTTGCCGGGACCGACCATGGTCAGCCACCAGCCCGGCTTGCCCGTGACCGGGTTGTCGTTCGCCACATGCTGGTCGCCGGTGAGCGCATGGCAGATCAGCACGGTATTGGATTTTTCCGCGTTGAGCGTGCCGTAGGTCTGGTAGGCGATCTGCCAGGGAGCGAGCGCCACCCCTGAATCCATCATCAGGGGCTCGTCCGCGCCAAAGCGCATGACCAGGCTCGACGGATCGTCGACCTGGCTTCGCGGTTCGGAGGACAGGGGCGCAAATGACATCGTTAAGTGGAAATGTTCGTTTCTCCGAACGACGGGTACTGCGGTAAGGCTGTCACGTCAACGAGCATCGCGCTCTGGGAGCTGAGGGGTCCTATGAAGGACCACCCCAACGACCTCACATTTTGCGAAAAGCCTGCCTCCTGGTGAGAGGCGGGCTTCCCATTCTCGATCAGGCTGCGAGCGCCTGCTGGCGCAGGATGTCGTTCAACGAGACTTCTCCCTGGAACCCGCCGGTGCCGACAGGGGCTTCGCCACGTTCGATGGCATGCGCGAACCGCACCGCCGGATCCGCCTCCAGCCGCTCGAACAGCCGCTGCAAGCCTGGGTAGTCGCGCCGGTCGACCACGTCGTGATACTTGGTCCAGCGGGCGATGCCGATGAAATACGCATCCGCCAATGTGCGCCGATCACCCAGCAGCCATTCCTTATCCCTGAGCATGGCTTCCAGGTTGGCGTGCGCTTTCGCGACCTGCGCCGCCCCATAGGCTCTCAGGACATCCCTATCCGGCCCTTCTGCCCCGTGCTCGAGGGCGTACCAGAGTGGACCGAAGGCAGCGAAGAAGCTGGTGTTGAGGAATGCCAGCATCTGATTGAGGCGGTCGAACCCCGCTGTGCCCTGCGCGAAGGATAGGCCCTTGTCGATGCCGCGCGCCCCGAGATGATTGAGGATCGCCATGCTTTCGCTGATCCGCTCGCCCGTGGCGGTCACCAGCGTCGGGGTCTCGCCGACCGGATTGATCGTCCGATAGGCATCGCTCGTCACGATCGCCGGCATTTCGATGCGGCAGAGCCGATATGGTTCCCCGAGCCATTCCAGGGCGACGATCGAGCCGAACGAGCATCCTGATGGGACGCCGTACATGAGGGTCTGGACCATGGTGTGTCTCCTTGTTTGTGACGACACCATCATGCCTGTGTGGACTTTGAGGCTGTAGTCGGTATTTTTGAAACCCAAAGTCCATGATTGTGAACGACGCATATGAGGTTCAACTTCAACGATCTGCATATTTTCGTGCAAGCCGTAGAGAACGGGGGCTTTGCCGCTGCCGCGCGGCAACTGGGCATGCCCAAGTCGACCATCAGCAAGCGCGTCGCCGAACTTGAGGCCGACCTCGGCATTCGCCTGATCCATCGCACCTCGCGCAGTTTCGTGCTGACCGATGTCGGCCGGGATTTCTATGATCATGCCCGCGCGGCCGTCATTGAGGCGGAGGCGGCCGAGAGCGTGGTGCAGCGGCGGCAGGCGGAGCCGCAGGGTCTGGTCCGGATCACCGCTTCCGTGCCGGTGGCACAGTTCCATCTTGCCAATCGCCTGCCGGTTCTCGCGCGCGCCTATCCCAAACTGGATCTGCAACTCCACATCACCGACCGTTTCGTCGATCTGGTTCGCGAGGGCTTCGACATTGCCATCCGGAGCCATTTCGCGCCGCTGCCTGATTCCGACCTCGTGCAGCGGCGGATGACGGAGGAGCGGATCACGCTGGTTGCTTCGCCGGAATACCTGGCCCGCCGGGGCATGCCGGAGCACCCCGATGACATCGTTGGACATGACGGGTTGCTGACAGGACCCGCATCAAAGACATGGCGCCTGAGGCACAAGGACGGCCGAGAGGTTCAGGTCACCCCGGCGTCGCGGCTGGTTGCGGATGAATCCATGGTGCTGTTGAAAGCTGCGGCTGCCGGACTTGGCGTCGCCTGTCTTCCTGAAGCCATGTCGGCGCCATTGATTGGAGCCGGGGAGCTGGCAGCGGTGCTGCCGGACTGGCCTGCCGGCAGCGTGACCTCGACGATCCTGACGCCGCATCGGCGCAGTGAGCTTCCAGCCGTCAGGGCCGTCATCGATTTCCTGGTGGGCGGCTAACGGCGGCCGAGGGCCAGATAGGGCGCAAGCTGTTCCTCTCATGCATGCCTGCCCAAAGCCCTCGTCGCGCAATCCCGGATGACAAGGGGGCCTAAAAACGTCAAAGAAGGGCGCCCGACCCCTAAGGATCCTGCCCATGTCTACTGAGACGTCCGCTCCGTCCCTTGCCGATCTGCGCCAGGAGATCGACCGCATCGACGAGGCGATGCACCGGCTGCTCATGGAGCGCGGCACCATCATCGATCGGCTGATCGCGTCCAAGAAGGCCTCCAAGGCGGGCCTGAGCTCGGCCTTCCGCCCCGGTCGGGAGGCCTCGATGATGAAGGCCCTGGCCGAGCGCCACGAGGGACTGCTCCCGCTCGATACGGTCGAGAGCATCTGGCGGGTGATCATCGGCACCTTCACCTATGTCCAGTCCAACTACTCGGTCCATGCCGACATTTCCGGGGGCGATGCCCCCATGCGCGACTCGGCCCGGTTCCATTTCGGCTTCACGGTGCCCTACATCACGCATCCGAGTGCCGCGGCCGTGATCGAGGCGGTGGCTTCCTCCCGCGGCGATCTCGGCATCTTCCGGCTCGACCAGGGGGCCACGAGCGGCGCGTGGTGGCGGACGCTCGCCGACAAGCGCCGTCCGAAGATCATCGCCCGCCTGCCCTTCATCGAACGGCCCGACCATCCGGCCGGCACCCCGGTCTTCGTCATCTCGAAGCCCCTGACCGATGCGGCCGTGCGCGACGTGGTGCTCTATGCCGCCCAGTTCGAGCGCTGGCACAAGGGCGCCAACGAGGCCCTGACCCAGCTCGGCGGCGAGGTCGTGGCAAGCGCCGCTGATACCAACGGCCTCTCCGAACTCATCGCCGTGCCCGGCACCGTTGAGCCCGCGGCGCTCAAGGCCGCTCTCACCAAGGCGGGAGCCAGCCCCGCCCAGCTCGTCGAGATCGGCAGCCATGCGGAACGTTTCCACGTGAAATGAACATGAAGCTGCGCTAGAGCCTGTCCCAACTAATCGATTGCTAGGAAGTCATGATGTCTGTTCGTCCCCAACCCCGCCCCGGCGTGATGCAGATCGACGCCTATGTGCCCGGCAAGAGCAAGGCCGCAGGGGTTGCCAAGGTCCATAAGCTTTCCTCGAACGAGACACCGCTCGGGCCATCGCCGAAAGCCTTGGAGGCGATCCGGACCTTCGACCATCTCGAGCTTTATCCGGACGGCACAGCAACCAAGCTGCGCGAGGCCATCGCGGGCAAGTACGGTCTCGATCCGAACCGGATCATCTGCGGCGCAGGCTCGGACGAGCTTCTGGCGCTGATCACCCATGCCTATGTAGGTCCGGGCGACGAGGGCATCTTCACCGAGCACGGCTTCCTGGTCTATCGCATTGCCGTCCTGGCCGCCAGCGGCACGCCCGTCGTGGCACCGGAGAAGGATCTGCGCACGGATGTGGACGCGATCCTCAGCTGTGTGACGGACAAGACCAAGATCGTCTTCCTCGCCAATCCCAACAACCCGACTGGCACCTATATCCCGTTCGACGAGGTGAAGCGCCTGCACGCGGCGCTGCCGCCGCATGTGGTGCTGGTGCTCGATGCGGCCTATGCGGAATATGTCCGCCGCAACGATTACGAGTCGGGCCTCGAACTCGTCGCCACGTCCGAGAACGTGGTGATGACGCGCACCTTCTCGAAGATCTACGGTCTTGCCAACCTGCGTCTCGGCTGGATGGTGGCGCCGCCCCATATCGTCGATGCTGTCAACCGCATTCGTGGTCCCTTCAACGTCAACGGGCCGGCGATGGCGGCGGGAATCGCGGCGATCCAGGACGAGGCGCATATCGCGAAGGCCATCGAGCACAACGAGCGCTGGCTCGCCTGGCTTACCCGCGAGATCGAGGCCCTGGGCCTGAAGGTCACGCCGAGCGTCGGCAATTTTTTGATGATCCATTTCCCGCAGGAGTCCGGCAAGACGGCGAAAGATGCGGATGCCTTCCTATCCGGCCGCGGCCTGATCCTGCGCCGGATCGACGCCTATGGTCTGCCGCATGCCCTGCGCCTGACCGTGGGCGGCGAGGAGGCGAACGGTCTCGTGGTGGCGGCATTGCGCGATTTTCTCGGTGGCAAACATGCCTGAGCGTCTCGGTCCCCCGCGTGAAACGCCGCTCTTCGAGCGCGTTGCTCTCATCGGTCTCGGGTTGATCGGCTCGTCGATCGCCCGCGCCACACGACATCTCAATCTCGCCCGCACAATCGTCGCCATCGATGCGAGCGAGTCGGTGGTCGAGCGGGTGCGGGAACTCGGGATCGCCGACGAGGCAACGACTGACGTCGCTGCTGGCGTGAAGGATGCGGATCTCGTGATCCTCTGCGTGCCGGTCGGCGTCTGTGGAAAAGTGGCCGAGGCGATGAAGCCGGGTCTCAAGCCCGGTTGCATCGTGTCCGATGTGGGTTCGGTGAAGGCCTCTGTGATCGCACAGGTGCAGCCGCATCTACCGCAGGGCGTGTCCTTCGTTCCGGCGCATCCCGTGGCGGGCACGGAACATTCGGGGCCTGATGCCGGCTTTGCGACGCTCTTCCACAATCGCTGGTGCATTCTCACCCCGCCCGAGGGAACAGATGAGACGGCCATCGAGCGCGTGCGCGTCTTCTGGGAGGCCATGGGTTCCAATGTGGAAGTAATGAGCGCGCAGCACCACGACCTCGTGCTCGCCATCACCAGCCACGTGCCACATCTGATCGCCTACAACATCGTCGGCACGGCGGCGGATCTGGAGACCGTCACGCAGGGCGAGGTGATCAAGTTCTCCGCCGGCGGCTTCCGCGACTTCACCCGCATTGCGGCTTCCGATCCGACCATGTGGCGCGACGTCTTCCTGCACAACCGCGAGGCCGTGCTGGAGATGCTCGGCCGCCTCAACGAGGATATCGCACTGCTCGCCCGCGCCATCCGCTGGGGCGAGGGCGACAAGCTTTTCGACCTTTTCACCCGCACCCGCGCCATCCGGCGCGGCATCATCTCGTCGGGCCAGGAAACGCCGGAACCGGATTTCGGCCGTCGGCGCGAGGACAAGGCGTAAACGGCCTTCCTCTTCCCTCCCCCTTGCGGGGAGGGCAGGGGTGGGGGTGGTGCGACGGGGCGAGCGATCAATGGATCGGGCGCAGGACAACTTCTCCCTCAAGGAGAGGTGAGGTTGTAGCGGCCTTCACACCTGCTGGAGGAAGTGCAGGGCTTCGACTTTGCGACCCCCACCCTCGATCCCTCCCCGCAAGGGGGAGGGAAGAAACACAATCGCTCTCAATAAAGCGGTTGCAGCCTCACGTTCGGGATCACGAAGGGACCCATCGCAAGGAAGCCGTTTTCAAGGCGCAGCGGCGGCAGAGAGGTCAGCTGCGGCTTCGCATTGGGCTGGCCTTGGGTCGTGCGCGGATTCTGCCCGAGCAGCATGCCCAAAAGGTTGCCGCCGAGCCGCCCGCCCGTCAGAGTGCCGATGATGCCGTCGAGGCCTGCGGCGGCCACGTTGAGCTGGCCCGCGGGCCGGTGCTGCCCGTCGAGGCGCAGCTCACCATTGGCCTCGATCTGGCGGGGCCCCTTGGCTGCGGACAGCATCAGGATGTCGAGCTTGCCGCCGGCATTGCGCCACAGCTCCAGCTCCTCGGCGATGGTGCCGCCCTTGAACCCGTCGGCCTGGGTCACGGTGATGTCCGCATTGAGATTGGTGGTCTCCGCGCCGCCGACCAAGGCATCGAGGATGGGAATGCGGGCTTCCGTCAGGGAGGCGGCCACGTCGCCGGCAAGTTCGGCTCGCCTTGAGGGATTGGGCCGCACATGAAGCTCCAGGTGCTTGCCCGATCCGGCGATCTCACCACCGCCAAGGCCCGTCACCGACACCTTGGGGGCATTGGCGGCCAGCGACAGGCGCTGCAGCCCGGCCTGCGAGGCATTGATGCTCGCCTGCAGGAGATCCCAGCTGCCATCGACCGTCACGGTTCCATCGGTCACCCGCAAGGGACCGGCCACCTCCACGATGATTCGACGGGGCTGATAGACCTGGGCGACTGTCTCGGTGCGTCCGAAGGAGGCGGATACGGCGCCCCGCTTCAGATCGAGGGTGTTGCAGATGATTTCGATGCGGAACGGATAGCCGACGATGGTGCGGTCGCCGCAGGTCCATTGCCGCCCCGCTCTGGCCTCCGCTGCGATCCAGCCATCGAGCGCCCCCGCCGTGCGGTTGCGGATCACGAACCAGGCGATGCTCCAGGCTATGGCGAGGAGGAGCAGCAGAACGAGGGGCGCGTAGAGCCAGAAACGACTGCGGCGAACACTCCCCTCCGGGACGGCCTGATCCATGCGTGATCTCCTGTTGTGCTGATGCGTGGCTACTGCTTAGCGCGTCGTGCGGAAAAGTGGACCCCACTTTTCCGCGACAACGATGCACTCACGAAAAGACAAAGCATCGAATTCAGTCCCAAAAGTGGTTCCCACTGTTGGGTTCGATGCTATAGGCCCGAAGCAGGCAAGGTTCGGGCGCGGGTGAGATGAAGGACCTCACGGAGGATTTATGGGTTTTCGGCTACGGCTCGCTCATGTGGCGGCCGGGCTTTCCCTTCGTTGAACGGGTCCACGCCCATCTTTTCGGCTATCACCGGTCGCTCTGCGTCTTCTCTCATGTCCATCGTGGAACGCCGGAGCACCCGGGTCTGGTCCTGGGTCTCGACCGGGGCGGGCGCTGCCACGGGGTCGCCTTCCGGGTCGCGCCTGAAAACGAGAAGGATACGATCCAGTACTTACGCGAGCGCGAGCAGGTCACCTCGGTCTATCTGGAGCGGCATCTGCCGGTACGGCTTGCCGATGCGCGCCGGATCCGCGCGCTCGCCTATGTGGTCGACCGCAACCATGGGCAATATGCGGGCCGGCTTTCTTATGACGAGGTCTTGAGGCTCGTGCGCCAGGGGCAGGGCATCTCCGGACGCAATCCCGATTATGTGCGTTCTACCTACGAGCATCTCATTGGCATGCACGTGGTCGATCCGCTCCTGCACAAAATCATCGACTCACTTGATCAGGAGGCGTGAGTCTCGTTCTCGCGCAGGTCCTCGAAGATTGCGCGGCGGTCGTCCTCGGTTGCAGCGAGGCGGTGGATGTGGAGTTCGGTGGCGCCCCGTTCCTGAACCTTGGCGAGCCAGCGCATTCGGATCTGCTCACTCGGATCGGAGGCCGCCATCGCGGCATCGACCACGATACCGTTGCCCGACCGGTCCCGCTTCACGGCAAGAATCACGGCATCGGTGACTTCGAGAAGCTCCGTCTCGTTCAACGGATGCACGCCGACGATGTAGCGGCGTCCCGAACGGCCGCGCCAGGAACTCAAGGTGGAAGAGGAGCGAAGCCCTGCGGTCGCCCGTAGCCTTTCCTCGCGCACACCAGACCTCCGCATTCGGTCGTTGCGGAGATCCCGCATGGCCGCATTCCAGGATATGGTTCGTTTGTTCGCCATATGTTCTTATATGTAAGAACGGCCAAGTGAGTCGTCAAGGTCGCTGAAAGCTTGGCTGTGCTTGGGTTTGCGGGTTTTTCCGCTGTGCCCACACCCCTGCGTCATAACCGGCCTTGTGCCCGGTGATCTCAATTGGAAAAGCGCCGCGCCTTTCCGCATTGGGATGGTCGGGACGAGCCCGGCCATGACGTGAAGAGGGTGTCATCCCCGGCGGGCGAAGCGCGGGAAGGGGATCCCCTCACACGCTCAGCACCATGGATTCCCTTCCCCTCCGATGGCTGCGCCATCTCCGGCCGGGAATGACACGGTGCTGCCAATCCTCACACCTTGGACAGCGAGGCCTCTGACGAGGAACCGGCGCCGATGCCGAGTCCCTTCCGGCCCTCGTCTAGCAGCCGGTTGGAGGCCAACTCGATCCGCTCCTGCATCAACTTGAAGAACTCGTCGCGCGGCAGCCCGGGAGCGATGGCATCCTGAACCTCGATGTGGACCGTGCCGGGGCGGCGGATGAACTGGCGGCGGGGCCAGTACAGGCCCGAATTCATGGCGACCGGAATGCAAGGGAAGCCAAGATTCTGGTAGAGATGCGCCACGCCGTATTTATAGGCCGGGGGAGCGCCCGGTGGGCGGCGGGTGCCTTCGGGAAAGATGATGATCTGGCGGCCGTGCTGGGCTTCGTCCTTGGCCCGCGCCGTCATCTGCACCAGCGCCAGCGAACCTGCCTTGCGGTTGATCGGAACGCAGCGCGCCTTCGCCAGATACCAGCCGAAGAACGGGATCCACATCAGCTCGCGTTTGAGGATGTAGGTCGGGTCGTCGAGGATCGTTATCAGGGCGAAGGTTTCCAGGAACGACTGATGCTTGGCGGCCACCAGGGCCCCGCCAGACGGGATCTTCTCCTTGCCGGTAATGACGACCTTCGTCCCTGCGATTACGCGGAGAAGCCAGAGTGACGTGCGCCCCCACATCTTGACCAGTTCCATGAACATGCGGCGCGGCAGCAGGAAGCCTGGGATCAGGATGATCAGCCACAGGATCAGGTTGGCGTAGAAGGCAATGTTGAACAGCAGGGAGCGGACGATCAGCATGATTTCTTGAAAACGAAAAGCGGAGCATGAGGCTCCGTGGGCGGCGCACCTTAATGAGTTTTCTGAGAGTTCACTAGCGCCACATCGGCTCGGCGACGACCTGGGCCTTGATGGGCGCTCCGCCGCTGATGATGTTCGCCACCGAGGACCTTTCCGGATCGGCCTCGAAGCGGGTCCGGACCCAGACGGCCAGGAATTTCAGGTATTCGGTGAAGATCACCCGGGCGACGGCTGGATTGTGCCACCATTCGTGCGGGTCGATGGTGGCCGCGACCGGATAGGGGATCTTCTGGAGGTTCGGCAGGGCGTGGTCGAGCTCCACCAGGGTACGCGGCATATGATAGTTCGACGTCACCACGATGATGGTATCGAAACCATTCTTGTCGGCCCAGCGCCTTGTCTCGATGGCGTTGCCGATGGTGTTGCGGGCCCGGTAATCGAGGTCCACGCAGCAATCGAACAGCCGCCGCTGGCCGGGATTGAGGCGGGCGATCTGGTCGCGGCTGGTGTTCTCGTTGACGCCGGAGATCAGGAGCCTCTTGGCATAGCCCTTGGCGAGAAGGTCGATGGCGTCACCGATCCGCTGCGCCCCGCCCGTCATGGCGACGATCCCGTCGGCGCGCGTCTCGGGCGGCTGCTCGAAGCGGTCGAGGTGATAGACGAAACCGAGAAAACCGAGGAACCCGACGATCAGGGCCGCGATGCAGCTCCAGAATCCGAAGGCGAGCAGGCGGCTTAAGATGGATCGCCCAACTGGGTGCCTAGTCGATGCGGGCATCGTCCAGCCCCAGCCTACGGCCTCGGTGGGATCCATGGCGCCCGGCGCACTCCAACTCTGCGTTCGCGAGATCATCCTGGACGACCATAATGGAGAATGCGGCAATGGAGAGGCGGCCTCCTAGAGCATCGGATCCAAAAGTGAGGTCACTTTTGGGGTCGTTTCGATGCTCATTTTTTAACTGGCGCATCATTGTCCGCGGAAAACCGGATCCCCTTTTCCGCATGATGCGCTCGGTTCGGGTTAACTGTCACCATCAACCATTTTCGTTAAGAAAGCGTCTCACGGTCAAGCGTGAGACGATGCCGGTGATGAGCGCGACGAGGAGCGCGATCAGGACCACCACCGCATAGCCGCGCCAGCTGATGGTAAAGGCACCGAACAGCGCCTCAAGCTGGTCACCGGTGGGGCTGGCCCGCCAGGAACTGGCGACGAAGCCCAAGATCAGGGTGAGAATGAGGGCGGCGGCGGCTCCGATGGCACTGCCGCGCAACCCTAAGCGGAAGAAGCGGCGCTGGAATTCCTTGGCGATGAAATCGTCGTTCGCCCCGACGAAATGGAGCACTTCCACGACTTCCCGGTTGCCGGCCATGGCGCCTCTCGTGGCGAAGATCACGGCAAGGCCCGCAGCGACGAGCACCAATGCTACCAGGAACACGCCGACGCCGATGATGGTGTTGGCCATGGTCGAGAGCCGCGAGACCCAGAGGGCATGATCGTCGAGGGTTGCCCCCGGCACGTCGCGCTGCAGGGATTGTCTCAAGGTGCTGAAATCGGGCTTCGCGTCTTGCCCGATCTTGATCACGATCAGGCGCGGCACCGGCAAATCCTTGAAATCGAGGCCGGTGCCGAGCCAGGGCTCGAGCAGGCGCTCGGATTCCTCCTTGGAGAAGGCCTGGGCCTGCTCAACGCCCGGTGTCTGCCGGGCCAGCGCCACGGCACGGTCCACGTCCTGATCGATCGGGCGTTGGGCATTGGGGCGGATCTGGATGGTGACTTCCCGGGCGATCTCGGAACGCCATTGGGCGGAGGAGGCGGAAACGAGTTCCGCTCCTCCGGCGCAGAGCGCGGCGAGGAAGGTCAGGATGGCGATGACGGCGGCCAGCGCCTGTCCGCCTGCCGAATCCACCGGCACGAGCGGCGCGTTGCGGCTCAACGAGGCCGGCAGGGAGCGTTTTTGCCCGTCCGGAGCGGCGGCCTTTCTGAGGCGGGGTTTGGGAGACGCACCCATCCGGCTCACTCGTCGATATGCAGCCGGCCGTCGCCGAGCACGAGGCGGCGCACGTCGAGCTGATCCATGAGGCTGAAATCGTGGGTTGCGATGACCACCGAGGTTCCGAGCCGATTGAGTTCGATGAAGAGGCGCAGGAGACGGCGGGCGAGCGACGGGTCCACGTTGCCAGTGGGCTCGTCCGCGAGCAGCAGGTCGGGGCGCACGATCAGCGCGCGGGCAATCGCCGCGCGCTGCTTTTCGCCGCCGGAGAGCACGGGCGGCAGCATATGCATGCGGTCGCCAAGGCCGACCCAGCGCAGAAGCTCGACCACTTCGGCCCGATAGCTCGACTCCTCCTTGCCCTGGACGCGCAAGGGCAGGGCCACGTTCTCATAAGTTGTCAGGTGGTCGAGCAGGCGGAAATCCTGGAAGACCACCCCCATGCGACGGCGGACCCCGGTGAGCTCCTCCTTGGAAATCCGCGACACGTCCTCGCCGAAGAGCGAGATCAGGCCGCGGGTCGGCTTCACTGAAAGCAGGATGAGGCGGAGCAGTGTCGTCTTGCCGGCACCGGACGGGCCGGTGAGGAACTGGAAGGAATTGGGCTCGATGGAAAACGTCAGGTCACGCAGGACCTCGGGCCCCATGCCATAGCGCACGCCCACATTCTCGAAGTGCACGGCCGGAGCCGCGCCCTCATCATAGTCCTCGTCGTAAAGCGCCCTCACGCGTGCTCAAGCCATCCTTGGAGGTTGTCGGTTCTTGTGGCGGACAGGACCGCGATTCGCCTTCTTATCGCCCCTGTATGGTTAGCAAGCCATAAACTCGGCAAACGACGACGGAAAGCGAGCGTTTCGCGGGAGATTGCCGCAGGAGGGACGCGTCGTGTCATTCCCGGCGGCTGTAGGCCGGGAAGGGGATCCACTTGCACGCGCTGTTGCTATGGATTCCCTTCCCCTCCGCTGACGCTCCGGCCGGGAATGACACTGAAGGGTCTATTAGCTCGAAAAGTCACCAAGTCCGTTTGACATCCTTGTCTAAGCATGGTCGTGAAGAGGCAAGCCCAAGGCTTTTAGTATTCTTTGCTGGATTGATGACGATGAACACTGCCCCCCGTATCCGGGTCCTTTTCGACGAAGACACCATTGCCAAGCGCAACGAGGCGCTGGCCCAGGAGATCGCGGCGGCCAAGCCCGAGAACCTGCTCGTCGTCGCGGTGCTCAAGGGCAGCTTCATGTTTGCGGCGGACCTGATCCGCGCCCTGCATCGCACCGGTCTGGCGCCGCAGGTCGAGTTCGTGCACCTGTCGAGCTATCTCGACGGCACCGTTTCCACCGGCAATGTGACGATCCTGCGCGATGTGGAGAGCGACGTGCGCGGACGCGACGTGCTGCTCGTGGACGATATCCTCGAGTCGGGCCGCACGGTCACCTTCGCCAAGGACCTCCTGATGGCCCGCGGCGCCAAGAGCGTGAAGACCGCCGTGTTGCTCGAAAAGCCCGGCAAGCGCGCCGTCCAGATCCACCCGGATTACGTTGGGTTCACCTGCCCCGACGTCTTCGTCATCGGCTACGGCATGGATGTCGCCCATTCCTACCGCCAGCTGCCTTATGTCGGCGTGCTCGATCACCATGACGATAGCCCGGACCTGTTCGACAAGCCGGGACAATAGCATTTTCAGGCGAAGTGGATGCCGGTTCGCCGTTAAGAAAATGCGTCAGCCAAAGCTTCAGCCGTTGAGCTGCCAGATCGTACCATTGAGCAGGGTCGCATAAGCGACCCAGGCGAGATAGGGCACGAGCAGCAGGCCGGCGGCGCGGTCGAGCCGCCAGAAGGAGCGGATCGTGGCGAGGATCGCCACGATCAGGGCGGCGATGATCACGAGCCCCGCGAGCGGGCTCTTGCCGCCGAAGAAGGTGAAGGACCACATTCCGTTCAAGATCAGCTGCACGAAGAAGGCGACGATCGCCACCGAGCGGCCGGGCCGGCTCTCGGGGGTGCTGAGGATGCGCCAGAGCGCATAGGCCATCATGGCGTAAAGAGTCGTCCAAGCGACCGGAAAGGCCCAGTTCGGCGGGGTGGAGCCGGGCTTGAGCAGGTTCGCATACCAGGTCGGGATGTTCGGCTGCGTGATGAGGCTTGCCGACACGGCCACCGCGACCACCAGCAATACGGCCACCAGAAAGCGTGGCAGCGGCGGCATTGCATGGCTGCCCGGCGCAGTTTGGTCTGTATGCATGCTCGAAATCCCTTTATGAGGGGCGCATCGTTGTCCCTGTGACGCAACCTGTCACGCTTGCGGAGGTTCCCTCATGTCGTCATCGCGTTCCCCATGGTCGAAGCGCAGCCTGACCGCTCAGGCGATGGGCCATGTGGATCCAATCACGAAAGCGATCGTGCCGCCGATCCATGTGACGACCACCTATATCCGCGACGAGGACAACGCCTATTCCTCCGGCTTCGTCTATGGCCGTCCTGACAACGCCACCATCCGCGAGGCGGAGGAAGTGCTGGCGATGCTCGAGGAGGCCGAGGCCGGCGCGCTGCTGTTCTCCTCCGGCATGGCGGCGGCGACCGCCGTGTTCCAGGCGCTCAACCCCGGCGATCACATCGTCGCCTCCAAGGTCATGTACTGGGCCCTGCGCAACTGGTTGATGACGGAGGCCGTGCGCTGGGGCCTCAAGGTCGATTTCGTGGAGACCGACAACCTCGATGCCCTCAAGGCTGCGGTGAAGCCCGGCGAGACCAAGCTGGTCTGGGTCGAGACGCCCTCGAACCCGCTCTGGACGATCACCGATATCGCGGCCGCCGCCGAGATCGCCCATGCGGCAGGTGCCCGGCTCGCGGTCGATTCCACCACCGCCTCGCCGATCCACACAAGGCCGCTGACGCTCGGTGCCGACATCGTCATGCACGCGGCGACCAAGGTGCTGAACGGGCATTCCGACGTGGTGGCGGGTGCGCTCGCCGGCGCGAAGGCCGATGAGTTCTGGGCGCGGGTTGCCTCCATCCGCAAGATGCAGGGCGCGATCCTCGGGCCCTTCGAGGCCTATCTCCTGATGCGCGGCATGCGCACGCTCCATGTACGGACGGCCGCGCAGGCGAAGAGCGCACTCGATCTTGCGCAGCGTTTCTCCGCCCATCCCAAGGTGGCCCGCGTGCTCTATCCTGGCCTGCCGCAGCATCCCGGCCACGACATCGCCGCCCGGCAGATGGAGAACGGCTTCGGCTACATGCTCTCGATCCAGATCTCCGAGGGCGAGGCCGCCGCGATCCGCACCGCCGCCCGGGTCGGCCTGTGGAAGCGCGCCACCTCCCTCGGCGGCGTCGAGAGCCTGATCGAGCACCGCGCCTCCATCGAAGGTCCTGGCACCCCATGCCCGCCGGACCTCCTGCGTCTCTCCACCGGCATTGAGGACATGGAGGATCTTTACCGGGATCTCGATGAGGCGCTGAGGGGGTGACGCTCCACTGTCAATCCCGGCCGGAGCGTAGCGGAGGGGAAGGGAATCCATAGCGCTGCGCCTGATCATGGATCCCCTTCCCGGTCCTGCGGACCGCCAGGGATGACATCGTGTCGTCATGGCCGGGCCTGTTCCGGCCATCCTGATCCTTGAAGCACCACACTTTTCTTAATCGAGATCACCGGCACAAGGCCGGTGATGACGGCCGAAGGGGGACAGTGGATAATGGGTGCCCCTTAGCCAGCTATATTGATCTTGTCACAAAACCTGTGCTTCTCTCCGCTACAGGCGAACC
Organism: Microvirga sp. GN3; assembly: GCF_055792825.1. Taxonomy (NCBI): domain Bacteria; kingdom Pseudomonadati; phylum Pseudomonadota; class Alphaproteobacteria; order Hyphomicrobiales; family Methylobacteriaceae; genus Microvirga; species Microvirga sp. GN3. The sequence continues at coordinate 16,348 of NZ_JBVVAK010000007.1, read as the reverse complement.
CTGTTTCGCAAAGAACAAGCCGAGGGAAGACCATGACTCACTCCATCACCCGCCGCCGCGTCCTGCAGACCGGCGTGGCCGCTGCCGCTATTTCCGGAATCCCCCAATTCGCCTGGGCGGCCGGTCCTGTCGTAAAGCTCCGCATCCTGGAGACGACCGACCTTCACGTGAACATCTTCCCTTACGACTATTATCGCGATGCGGCCGATGATACGGTGGGTCTCGCGCGCACCGCGACCCTCGTGAAGGGCGCGCGGGCGGAGGCCAAGAACAGCCTGCTCTTCGACAACGGCGACCTGATCCAGGGCTCGCCACTCGGCGATTTCGTCGCCTATCGCCGCGGCATGAAGGCGGGTGATGTGCATCCCATGGTCGCCGCCATGAACGAGCTCAACTACGATTGCGGCACGCTCGGCAATCACGAGTTCAACTACGGCCTCGAGTTCCTGCAGAACGCACTCGGCACCGCGAAATTCCCGCTGGTTTGCGCCAACGTCATCAAGGCAAACGGCGAGACCCTGCAGAAGCCGTGGCTCGTGCTCGACCGCGAATTCACCGATGAGGCCGGCGCAAAGCAGAAGATCAAAATCGGTGTGATCGGCTTCGTGCCGCCGCAGATCGTGCAGTGGGACAAGTCGCATCTCGACGGCAAGGCCACCACCATCGATATCGTCGATGCGGCGAACAAGCATGTGCCGGATCTCAAGAAGGCCGGCGCCGATATCGTCGTCGCGCTCTGCCATTCCGGCATCGCCGGCGGCGAGCGAAAAGGGGGCGAGGAGAATGCGGCGCTGCATCTCGCCAAGGTCGATGGCATCGACGTGATCCTCACCGGTCACCAGCACTTCACGTTCCCGGGTGGCAAGGAATTCAACAACATCCCCGGCGTCGACGTGAAGGCCGGCACGCTGCATGGCAAGCCTGCCGTCATGGCCGGCTTCTGGGGCAGCCATCTCGGCCTCATCGATCTTGAGCTGACGAAAGAAGGCAATGTCTGGAAGGTCGCGAATTTCCGCACTGAGGCGCGCCCGATCTACGATCGCGTCGACCGTAAAGTTGTCGCGAAGGTGGATTCCGATGCAGCCGTAATGGCAGCCGCGCAGGCGGGTCACGACGCGACGCTGAAATACGTGCGCGAGCCCGTCGGCACCACGGCCGTTCCGATCCACTCCTATTACTCGCTCGTGGCGGACGACGCTTCCGTGAAGCTCGTGGCCGAGGCGCAGGCCTGGTACGTGGCGGATCAGCTCAAAGCTTCCGCCTTCAAGGACCTGCCGATTCTCTCAGCAGCAGCGCCGTTCAAGGCCGGTGGACGCGGCGGTCCGAATTACTTTACCGAGATCAAGCCCGGTCCGCTCGCCATCAAGGACATGGCGGACATCTACATCTATCCGAACACGATCCGCGTCGTGAAGATCACCGGTGCGCAGGTGCGCGAATGGCTCGAGCGTTCGGCCGGCGTCTACAACCAGATCGATGTGGCGAAGGGCGGCGAGCAGGATCTCATCAACCAGAAATTCCCGGCCTACAATTTCGACGTCATCGCGGGCGTGCAGTACAAGATCGATCCGACGCAAGCCTCGCGCTACGATGACAACGGTAAGGTCGTGAATGCCAATGCGCATCGCATCAAGGACCTGACCTATAACGGAAAGCCGGTGACGGACGATCAGCAGTTCATTGTCGTGACCAACAATTACCGCGCAGGCGGCGGCGGCAACTTCCCTGGCGCGGACGGCACCACCATCGTGTTCGAGGCGCCGGATCTCACCCGCGATGCGATCATGCGCTACATCATCGAAAAGAAGGAAGTGGCGCCGAAGGCGGACGGCTCCTGGTCGCTCGCAGCACCCGCCGGCGTCACCATGACCTTTACCACCGGCCCGAACGCCGCCAACTATCAACCGGCCGGCATCAAGGTCGAAAAGATGGGCGATGCGCCGGAAGGCTTCGTGAAGTACCGCATCGTGAGCTGATTACTCTTCTCATCGAGATGCGTGGCGGCCGGGCACATGCCCGGCCGTTTTCATTTGTGCAGATGATGGGCAGAAAAGAATCACACCTGCATGATCGCTTGCTGCGTCACTTTGACTACTGATGGCGAAACAGGCAGCACATTTCGCCATGTGATTGATGTCGCGGCCGAAATCGACTGCATCTTTTTGTGCTCATTCTGACTGCAAGATCACCGCGCTCGGCGATTGAATCGAATTTAACGCCGCGTTAACCAGAGATACTTCGAATGACGGAATCGTTGCGTTTTTGATCCTCATTTTATTCTGGTTTTGTCGATGATTTTGCTTCTTCGCAGATTGGGATTTTGTCTGCTCGCATGGGGGGTGATGTCGACGATTGCCATCGCCAATGAGGACGAGATCTGGAGCGCGAACATCACCCCCACCTGGCTGAACGATCATGTGGTGGCAAAGCGCGCGGGCCGCCCGCGCCATTCGCCGCGCTTGAACCGCACGCAGGTCTGGGCGAACGGCATCGCCCGCTCCGATATGCATGCGTTCCTGCCGACGGATTTCGATCGCGCCATCGGGGCCAAGATGCAACCCTTTCAGGACTACAATTTCCTGGTCGGAACGGAACTGATCCGTGGTGGCGGCGAGTCGAGTCTTCTGTCCTCGAAAGCGAGCTGGGAGGCTTATCTGAAACGGGATTGGCAGGGCCTCGGCGTCATGATCGGTCTCTCGACGGCGGGCTTCGTCGACAGCGTTCAGAATGGCTATTCGCAATCCTTCATCGGCACCATGGACATCCCGCTCGACCTCTCTCTGCAGACATGGAGCACTGAGTTGCGTCTCTCTCCCAGCATGAATTTGGACAGCATCAGTGGAGACATCCACACCGGTTTCTTGTCGGAGATCGTCGGCCAGACCCGGCTGACCTCACCCGCGGACCGGTTCCGGTCCGATCTCAATGTCAGGCTGGGCTATGGCCTTGCTCCCAACACCCAGCCTGTCGCTTCCGCGAAACTCGAATTGCGGATCGCGCCCAATCTCTGACGCGGAGTGAGCTTCCGCTCCTTACTCGTTCGTTCTGCTGCGTCACGAAACTGAGATATTCCGGCGTTATTCGCGCCGCATGACGAACCAATTTAGCAAAGATATTTTCGGTGAGCGCTTGGATACGGATGATTGTGCTCTTCACTGCCCGGGCTGGTTTCACCTCTTCCTGGTGGGCCTGGGTCTCGTCAGCCTCATTGGATATGGATTTTTAGGTTAAGGGCCGAGATCCACGCTCAGGGCAGCGTAATCAGGTCGCTCATGCTTTCAGGCTTCGGTTCCTTGCCGAGGCGCTTGCGCTTGGCGAGGATGATGGTGCCGTTGAGTTCTCCGCCGAAGAGAAAGATGGCGCCGAGCGTGTAGAGGAAGATCAGGGCCACCATGGCGGTGGCCAGTCCTCCATAGGTGGAGGCATAGGCGCCGGGATAGAATTCGAGATACCAGCTGAAGGCGAAGCCGCCCAAAAGCCACAGGACCAGCGTCACGCCCACTCCCGGCAGAACGGCGCGGAAGCTTCGTCGTCCGGCCGGCACGAGCTTATGGGAGAGCAGCAGGCCTGCAACGATGACAAGGGTCGCCACGCCGATGCGCAGAAACGCGATCAGCCCATCGAAGGGCTGCAATGCCGGCACCCAGGAGAGCACGAAGCGCCAGATGAAAGGGCCGAGCACCACGAGAAAGGCAAGAGCGATCAGCATGAAGGCGCCGGCAATCACGAAGGCGATGGATTCGAGCCGCGTCAGCCACCAGGCCCGTGTTTCGCGCACGCCATAGGCGCGGTTGAGGCCCACCCGGAGGCTCTCTACGCCGCTCGATGCGAAATAGAGTGCGAGCACGAGACCCAGGGTGAGCACATCGCTGCGCCGTCCCGTGAGGATGGTGTGCACCTCGCGAGCAATCGGCCCGGCGATCTCCTGCGGCCAGGCCTCCAGAATGATGTCCGCCACCTCGTCCGCGAGCGATCCGGTTCCGAACAGGCTCGCCATGGCGGTGACCAGGATCAGGAACGGGAACAGCGAGGTCAGGACCGAGAGGGCGATGTGACTCGCGATCGCCCAGGCGTCGTGCAGCACGAAGCGGGTGGAGGCGATGGCCAGGAGTTCGAACGAGAGGCGAAGGCGGTTCAAAGACGGGTCTCCAGGCTGCTGGAGATGGTGCGCCAAGAGCCAAGGGCAAGGAAGCAACGCCTGTCTCCGGAACCATCCTATCGACGTTTGGACTAAGACATCGTCAATCGACAAGGATCATGGATCAGGCCTACAAGGCGGTTAATTCGCTTTGTCGTCCCTTCCTTCGTATCAAGCCATGAACCCCAATGTCCTCGCCCGCCTTGCGCCGCCGCTCTTCGTGCTCATCTGGGCGACGGGGTTCATCGTAGCCCGGTTCGTGGCGCCCTATGCCGAGCCGCTGACCTTCCTGTTCGTCCGCTATGTGCTGGCAACGCTCGTCCTCGCCGTGATCGTTGCCGTTGCGCGGGTATCCTGGCCGCGCCACTGGCACGATTGGCGCAACAGCCTGATCGCCGGCATTCTCCTGCACGGACTCTATCTCGGCGGCGTCTTCTGGTCGGTGAAGCACGGATTGCCAGCCGGGATCTCCGCCCTGGTCGCCGGGCTTCAGCCGCTCGCGACCGGACTTCTCGCCGGGCCTCTCCTGGGCGAGCGGGTCTCGCGCGGGCGCTGGATCGGGATCGGCATCGGCTTTTTGGGCGCAGCGCTCGTGGTGGCGCCGAAACTGGGGGCGGGCGGCGTGCCGCCCCTGGCGCTTGCCATCTGCGTGCTGGGGGTGCTCTCCATCACCCTCGGCACGATCTGGCAGAAGCGCACCGGCAGCAATCTCGACCTGCGGGTCAATGCAGCCATCCAGTATATCGGCGCGGGTGCCGTCACCCTGCCGCTGGTGCTCCTGACCGAGGAAGGACACATGGAGCTGACCCTGCCGCTCCTCGGCGCCATGGCCTGGGCGGTGCTCGGGCTGTCCATCGGTGCCATCGGCCTGCTGCTTTTCCTGATCCGGCAGGGAGCGGTCGTGGGCGTGGCAACGCTGCTTTATCTCGTGCCGCCGGTTGCCGCCCTGATGGCCTTCGCGCTCTTCGGCGAGACCCTGAGCCCGATCCAGCTCGCCGGCATGGCGCTTGCGGCTCTCGGCGTCGCGGTGGCGAGCCGCAGCTGAACCGTAAAAAAGCCCCGGAGCGGATGCTCCGGGGCTTCGTCGGCAATCGAATTTATTTTGCGAACTTATTTCGTGATCTTCACGGACACTGGATCGCTGGCGGGGAAGGTCTCTTCCACGCCCTCGTCGAGCAGTTCGTCCTCGTGCTTCTTCTTGTTCTCGGACGACTTGTCGTCCTTGCGCTCGTGCTTGTCCTTCGAGGCGTCCGGCTTGCGGTTCTTGTCCATCGTGATGTCTCCGTTCGGATGGGAACTTCCTTTGAGAAGACAACGCATCAGGCCAAGCTTCGATCCGCTTCAAAAGAGAATGGCGCCTTTCGGCGCCATTTTTAGGAAACCTTGATGCATCGGACCCAAAAGTGGAATCCGCTTTTGGGACCCATCCGATGCACAATCCTCCAAGCAGCGCATCGCGGACGCGGAAAACCGGGTCCACTTTTCTGCACGATGCGCTAGCGCGGCTGGCCCTGCTGCTGGTTGACGAAATAGTCGAAGGGCAATTCGGCGATGCGGAACCAGGTCAGTTCCTTCTCGCGGAAGGCGTTCCAAGAGTCATACACCTTCTTGAACTTGGCGTTGGAGGCCGCGAGCTCGTTGTAGAGCTTGTAGGCTTCCTTGTAGCTCTGCTCCATCACGTCGCGCGGGAAAGGACGCAGCTGCACGCCCTGGCTCGCGAGGCGGCGGATCGCATCGGCGTTCTGGGCATCGTATTTGGCGACGCACATGGCGTTGGCTTCGGCGCAGGCCGCTTCGAGAATCGCCTTGTAGTTCGCGGGCAGCTCGTTCCACTTGTTCATGTTCACGTAGAGCGAGGGCTGCGCGCCGCCTTCCCAGAAGCCCGGGTAGTAATAATACTGGGCGACCTTCACGAAGCCGAGCTTCTCGTCGTCGTGGGGACCAGAGAACTCGACCGCGTCGAGAGTGCCGCGCTCGAGCGCCGGATAGATGTCGCCTGCGGCGAGCACCTGGGGCACCACGCCGAGCTTGGCCATGATCTGGCCGCCCATGCCGGCGATGCGCATCTTGAGGCCCTGCAGGTCGGCGATGGATTTGATCTCTTTGCGGAACCAGCCGCCCATCTGCGCGCCGGTCTGGCCGGCCGGGATCGGATAGATGTTGTAGTCCTTCATGAACTCGCGCACGAGGTCGAGACCGCCGCCGTAATACATCCAGGCATTGTGCTGGCGCACGTTCATGCCCCACGGCACGGAAGTCTCGAACATGAAGGTCGGGTCCTTGCCGATGAAGAAGCTCGACAGGGTATAGGCGCACTCGACCGTACCGTTCTGCGCGGCATCCAGGCTCTGGAGCGCGCCGACGATCTCGCCTGCCGCGAAGGGCTGGATCTGGAACTTGTTGTCGGTGGCAGCAGCCACGCGCTTGGCGATCATCTCGCCCGCGCCGAAAAGGGTATCGAGGCTCTTCGGATAGGCCGAGGTCATGCGCCAGCGGATTTCCGGCTGCGCCTGCGCGATGGCGGGGGAGGCGACGGCACCTGCTGCAGCTGCCAGGCCCGCGCCTTTGAGAACTTTTCTTCTATCCATGAGCATTTCCTCGACCGATTTATGTCGTCACTGCCGGTTCGGCTGAACATTCCATAAAGCGGGAGGCGCGCCGCGTCACTCCGCCTTCCGTTGATGCAGATATGCAGTAAGAGAGGACAAGCTATGCAGTGGGGTCATATTCGTGTCATTCCGGACGAAGCACAACGGAGATCCGGGATCGTCGGCAGAATGTAGCGCTTGAACCTCAACACTGTCATCCCTGCACAGGCGGGGATCCATAAACACCGTCTTGGCAGAATGAAAAACCGTCAGCGGTCATGGATTCCGGGTTCCGCTGCGCGGCCCCGGGATGACAGTGTTTTCCTTGTCCTGCGATCCCGGATCGGTTTGCACCGTCCGGGATGACACCTTGAATAGGGCGGGCTTACCGCTCCTCCTCGCCGCCCTTGGCCACATGGCGCTCGTGCTGCCCGCCGCCGGCACGGGCAGAGCGCTTCGGTGGTTTCTCGTCGCCGGTGGAGGACATCGAGCGTCCGCCGGACTGGCTGGCGGTGGGATGGCCGCGCACCAGGGTGCCCTTGGGCACATCCACCGCATTGCCGGGCGCCGGCACCCGGGCGCGGGAGGTGGCACCGCCGCTCATGCCGGTCGGACCCACCTTGCCTCGGGTCTGCGCGGCGCGGGGAGCGGGACTCTTGGTCGCGGTCGTATTCACGCTTTCGGCGATGTCCTTGTTGGAGAGTTCGAAACCGGCATCGTTCGCGCCTTTCTCCGGTGGCACTTCCTTGAACGAGCGCAGGCCTGCCTTCGAGCCGCTCGTCACGCGGTTGTCGTCCACATGGTCGATGTCGAGATCGGGATCGAGTTTCTTCGAGGCGCCCATCGAACCGGTGGCTTTTGCCGCAGCACGCTTAGCGTTGCCGACATCGTTGCGCTGGGTCGGGCCGGCGATGAAATCGTCGCCGCCTTCCTGCTGAGCCAGCTCGTTCATGACCTCATCCACATCCGGCTCGGTGGGCTGTCCGCGCTTGTCTCGCGCCATGGGTTATTCCTCTTCGTGATTGGGCAGGCTTCGCGCAGCCTGCGAGTCCAGGAGGCAACGTCCTGTCGAGGACGGGTGTTCCGACCCCGCATGAGTGAAAAAGCGGGGCCGGTTTATCTCAATTGCCAAGCTCTTTCCGGATGTCCTGCAGCAGCGCCAGATGCTCCGTGATCTGCCCGCGTGCGAGCTTGGCGATGTTCGTCATCTCGCGATTGCCGGACGCCTGCTGGAGATGGTTTTCCTGAAGCTTCAGTAACTTCTGATGCCCCTCGATCTGCAAGGCGACGTAGTCCTTGTCGAAGGCCGCTCCGGGCCGTGCTTTCGACAGGCGCTCCATGGCCTGCGCATCGCTCGGTGGCAGCTCGGGCGCGGTCGAGGCGGCAGCTTGAGCGCCTCGCGTGGTCGACGCTGTCGCAGAAGGATCGGCGAAGGACTGCATAATCTCGGTGAGAAGGTTCTGTTCCCCGATCTCGAATTCCACGAATTGCTTCACACGTGGATTCTGAGCCTTGCCGTGAGCGAAGTTCGATTGCTGTAGCGAAACGGTGCTGAGCGCCAGCATCTGCTGAATGTATTGTCGATCGGCCTGCGATTGCTGCTGGCCCATGGCGGCTGGCGCGCTCGCCTGGCCCTGGCGCAAGGGCGTCTGCGTATCCTGAGGCGCGCCGCCCTGCTGTGTGCGCTGCTGGCGCTCCTGCACATTCTGCCCTAGGGCCGGATTGGGCTGTGTCTCGGCAGGCTGCGGCGTGGCGGGATAGGGAATGGCCCGGTTCTGCTGCTGGGCGATAGCGGGCAGGCCGATGGCGGCGATGAGACCGGCAATCACGAGCGAGCGTGACATCAAGAATTCTCCTGCAAACGAGTTGTAAGGGCGAACGTTTGCAGAAAGTTTTTGTTCGCGAGGTGCCTGTTTTCACCTTTATCTTTAATATCTTTAAGAGGTCGAACTTCAGGCAAGCGTGTCCGTTGTGAGACAGATCGATTGTGGGGATGAGATGAAGGATCGGGCAACACGAATTGTCATGGTGGTCGTCGCGGTATTGCTCGCGATCCTCGTGTTTCAGCCCTATGTGAACATCTATCTCTTCTCGGCGCGGGAACCGCGACCGGTCGCGGCGCGTGGAGACCTTTCGGATTATGAGAAGTCGACAATCAATGTCTTCGAGGCTGTCGCGCCTTCCGTCGTTCAGGTGGTCGGATTGTCGGGCCGCGGGCCTGCGGGCGGCGAGCCATCCGGTTCGGGCACGGGCTTCGTCTGGGATGCGGCGGGCCATGTGGTGACAAACGATCACGTGGTCGCCAACGGTTCCTCGTTCGTGGTGCGGCTCGCCTCCGGCGAGGTGCTGCCGGCCGAGGTCGTGGGCCAGGCGCCGAACTATGACCTTGCCGTGCTGCGCGTCGAGCGCCAGGGCGGATTGCCGCCACCGGTTCCGGTGGGAAGCTCCGCCGATCTCAAAGTGGGCCAGACGGCCTATGCCATCGGCAATCCGTTCGGTCTCGACCAGTCGCTCACCACCGGCATCATCAGCGCGCTCAAGCGCCGCCTGCCCACAAGCGGCGGGCGTGAAGTCGCGGATGTGATTCAGACCGATGCGGCGATCAATCCGGGCAATTCCGGCGGTCCGCTGCTCGATTCCGCCGGGCGGCTCATCGGCGTCAACACGGCGATCTTCTCACCCTCCGGCACCAATGCAGGCATCGGCTTTGCCATTCCCGTCGACGTGGTCAACCGGGTGGTGCCTGAACTGATCCGCAGCGGCCGCGTGCCGACGCCGGGGATCGGGATTCTCGCAGGCGACGAAACGCTCGCGGCGCAGCTTGGCGTGAACGGGGTGATCGTGGCGGACGTGGTGCCAGGCTCGCCGGCGGACCGGGCTGGTCTGCACGGTGTCGATGCGCGGGCAGGCGTGATCGGCGACATCATCGTCGCGGTGGAGGATGAACCCGTGAAGCAGCTGTCCGATCTGACGGACAGGCTTGAACGGACCGGTGTGGGTCGGACCGTGTCCCTCACCATCCTCCGGGACAATGAGCGACAGACGGTCGATGTGGCTGTCGTCGACGTGGGAGAACAGACGTCGCGCATGCGCAGACCATAAAGAGAACATAACTTTGCAGGCTCTGATTTGTTTCCTCAGGGCCGAAACTTTCGTTCAGTCCCATCGTTAGTCATCGAACCTTCACCAACGGAGGAGCGAATGAAACCTGATAGCACCGAACCCAACATCCTGGTGCAAAGCTCAGCAGTCGATCTGGGCGAAATGTTTCCCGAATATGCAAAAACCAATATCCATCAGGTCGCCGGAAAATATTTCGGTCACTTGAGTGCGGCATCCGTGCATGTCACGCGAGAGGGCATCACCTATCGCTGTACGGTCAATATGCAGATGGGCGCACTCAAGATGATGACCGGGGAGGCCAAGGACAAGGATGTCTATACGGCTTTCCGTGCGGCCCTGCAGAAGACTGCCAAGCAGCTTCGCCGTTCGAAGCGCGAACTGCGCGAGGACAAGGCCGAGCGTGTCGACAAGGACATGCTCCTGCGTGAAGGCATGGCGCCGAGCCGCAGGGAGCGGAGTGAGGAAAGCACCATCCCGGCGGCCAATGACGAAGGCGATTACCGCGCCGCCGCTGAATAATCCGACAAGTTAACGCGTCACTGTCATCCCGGGCGGCCGCAGGCCGGGAAGGGGATCCACTCATGTGCTCGAAGCCGATGGATTCCCTTCCCCTCCGCTACGCTCCGGCCGGGAATGACATCGGTGGATAAGTCGAAAACAAAAATGGCCGGGCTTTAGGCCCGGCCATTGTCTTAATCGTTACCGACACGCAGCTCAGTTCAGCCGCGCACCTTCCGGCCGCCGCTCGGCGCCGCTGACCGTAACGTCGCCGATCATCAGGCCCATGGGGCCTGCATGCACCGGCACGGTCTCGCCGTCCTTGATCACGCCGGAGAGGATGAGCTCCGCCAGCGGATCCTGCACGTTCTTCTGAATCACGCGCTTCAATGGGCGCGCGCCGTAAGCCGGATCGTAGCCCTTGTCGGCGAGCCAGTTGCGTGCCTCCTCGTCGAGCTGCAGCACGATCTTGCGATCCTCCAAGAGCTTCTGCAGGCGGCGCATCTGGATGTCCACGATGGCGCCCATTTCCGAACGCTTCAGCCGGTGGAACAGGATGATCTCGTCCACGCGGTTGAGGAACTCGGGCCGGAAGTGCGAGCGCACCACGCCCATGACCTCGTCGCGCACCGCATCCGTGTCCTGGCCCTCGGGCTGGTTCACCAGATATTCGGCACCGAGATTCGAGGTCATGATGATGAGCGTATTGCGGAAGTCCACGGTGCGTCCTTGCCCGTCCGTGAGGCGTCCGTCGTCGAGCACCTGCAGCAGCACGTTGAACACGTCCGGATGCGCCTTCTCGATCTCGTCGAACAGCACCACCTGATAGGGCCTGCGGCGGACGGCTTCGGTCAATGCGCCGCCCTCCTCGTAGCCCACGTAGCCGGGAGGGGCGCCGATGAGCCGGGCGACCGAGTGCTTCTCCATGTATTCCGACATGTCGAGGCGGATCAGCGCCGTCTCGTCGTCGAACAGGAACGCGGCCAGCGCCTTTGTCAGCTCCGTCTTGCCGACGCCTGTGGGGCCGAGGAACATGAACGAGCCGATGGGTCGGTTCGGATCCTGCAATCCTGCACGCGCACGGCGCACGGCGGTTGAGACCGCCGAGACGGCCTCGGCCTGACCGACGACGCGCTTAGCCAGATCCTGCTCCATGTGCAGCAGCTTCTCGCGCTCGCCTTCGAGCATCTTGTCGACCGGCACGCCGGTCCAGCGCGAGACGACGCCAGCAACGTGGTCGGGCGTCACCGCCTCTTCCATCAGGCCGCCGCCATCGGCTTTCGCCTCGACATCGGCGAGTTGCTTCTCGAGCCCCGGGATGACCCCGTAGGAAAGCTCACCGGCCTTCGCCCAATCGCCGTTGCGCTGCGCGGCGGCGAGCTGGTTGCGCGCCTCCTCAAGCTTCTTCTTGAGATCGGCCGCGGTGCCGAGCTTGTCTTTCTCCGCCTTCCAGCGCGTGGTGATCGCGTTCGACTGCTCTTCCAGATCCGCAAGCTCCTTCGAGAGGCGCTCGAGGCGATCCTTGGACGCCGAATCGGTCTCTTTCTTCAGGGCCTCCTGCTCGATCTTGAGGCGCACGATCTCGCGGTCGATATTGTCGAGCTCGTCCGGCTTCGAGTCGACCTGCATGCGCAGACGGGACGACGCCTCGTCGACGAGGTCGATGGCCTTGTCCGGCAGGAAGCGGTCGGTGATGTAGCGGTTCGAGAGCGTCGCTGCCGCAACAAGCGCACTATCGGTGATGCGCACGCCGTGATGCTGCTCGTATTTCTCCTTCAGGCCGCGCAGGATCGACACGGTGTCTTCCACCGTGGGCTCGCTGATGAAGACCGGCTGGAAACGACGGGCGAGCGCCGCGTCCTTCTCCACGTGCTTGCGGTACTCGTCGAGCGTGGTCGCGCCGACGCAGTGCAGCTCACCGCGGGCAAGCGCGGGCTTCAAGAGGTTTGACGCATCCATCGCGCCATCGGCTTTTCCTGCGCCGACAAGCGTGTGCATCTCGTCGATGAACAGGATGATGCCGCCTTCGGCAGCCGTCACTTCCTGCAACACGCTCTTCAGGCGCTCCTCGAACTCGCCGCGATACTTCGCGCCGGCGATCAGCGCGCCCATGTCGAGGGCGAGGAGCTGCTTGTCCTTCAGGGATTCCGGCACGTCGCCGTTGACGATGCGCAGCGCCAGGCCTTCGACGATGGCGGTCTTGCCGACGCCGGGCTCTCCGATCAGCACCGGGTTGTTCTTGGTGCGACGCGACAGAACCTGGATCGTGCGGCGGATTTCCTCGTCGCGGCCGATGACCGGATCGAGCTTGCCGTCGCGGGCAGCTTCCGTCAGATCGCGCGCATATTTTTTGAGCGCATCATAGGCGTTCTCTGCCGTCGCGTTGTCGGCGGTGCGGCCCTTGCGCAGAGTATTGATGGCGGTGTTCAACCCTTGAGCGGTCACGCCGGCCTGGGCCAGAATCTTGCCAGCTTCCGTGTCCTTCTCGACGGCAAGCGCCAGCAGCATCCGCTCGACGGTGACGAAGGAATCGCCCGCCTTTTCGGCGGCTTTCTCGGCGGTGTCGAAGAAGCGCATCAGCTCGCGCGTCGCCTGCGGCTGCGAGGCCGAACCGGACACCTTCGGCTGCTTGGCGAGCCATTGCTCGACGGCCGCATGCGCGTCGCGGGAGCGCCCGCCGGCCCGGTCGATCAGGCCCGCGCAGAGGCCTTCCGGATCGTCGAGCAGAACTTTCAGGACATGACCGGGAGCGAGCTGCGGGTGGCCTTCGCGCACGGCAAGGTTCTGCGCCGCCTGAACGAAGCCCCGGGCACGCTCGGTATACTTTTCAAAATTCATTCTCATCCCTCCTCAGATCCGCCCGCCCTCCTGGAGGCACAGGCCGATCCTGCGATGTCGGACCTCCCTTTGGAGCATCCGCGAACCTTAGGTGGTGTGTCCAATCCGTCACAACAAGGGGAGGAACCGGCTCGCGGCGCTGGCATTGACCCTGCAACCATTCGAGGAGGTTTCCATGATCCGCGATCCGCGCTCAGACGCCGAGAAAGCCCGCGCCGACCTTGCCCGCAATGCGGAGCTTGGCCTTGCGGTGCCCGAAAGCCCGGTCGAGGAAGGACCCTCTGTCACCCCGGAGACCTTTGGCGACACCACCGAAATGGCCCGGAAAGAAGCTCGGGACCAGGCCGCCGCCCAGCGTGCCGAGCCTCTTGAGACAGATGATGGGGATTCCACAGGCACCGGAACAATTCCGCCAAGCGGGCGCGTTCCCGTCTACCCCGATGAATTGGAAACCGAGCGGCCGGACGATGACGAAGACATCCTGTCGCGCGCAAAGGAGTGATGCACCATGGTTCTGTCGAAGATGATGTCCCGCCTCAGCCCCAAGAAGCGCAAGGCCGACCAGGCCGACAAGGCGCGCGAGGAGCTGAAGGCCAATGCCGAGAAGGCCCTGCGCATGAAGCAGGAGGCCGGACCCACCGCCCATATTCCGGAGCATAAGACCGCGAACGAGGGTATGCACCAGGATCCGCACCGGGTGGAGGTGGAACATTCTCGTCGCGAAGCCGGCTTCACGCCCCAGATGAAGCGCTCCAAGGTGGCCCGCTCGGGCGACGCTTCTTAAGCGTGGCGGTTACGCTTTTTTGGCGAAAGCCCCGCCGAATGGCGGGGCTTTTTCATTGTTCAATCCCTCCAGGTCATCCCTGAGCCTGTCCCGGGGATCCACGTCTTATTCGGCACTGGCGTGAGACGTGGATGGCCGGAACAAGTCCGGCCATGACGGGAGAGGCGCGGAACGCTTAAGCAGGTCCCTTGCCCCGCACCCCCGCGCCCTCTATCGCTGAAGCCATGAGCATCCGCATCACCTCCCTCCAGCGCTATCCGGTCAAGGGCCTGTCGCCCGAGCCGCTGACGTCCGTCACTCTCACCAAGGGCGACTACTTTCCCGGCGACCGGCTGTTTGCCATCGAGAACGGGCCGGCCGGGTTCGATCCGGACAAGCCGCAGCATCAGCCCAAGATCAAGTTCCTGATGCTGATGAAGAACGAGAGCCTGGCGCGGCTGAAAACCCGCTATCTCGATTCGATCACCACGCTCTTCATCGAGCAGGGCGGGCGCGAGGTGGCGCGCGGCGATCTCTCGACACGGGAAGGGCGGCTTGCCATCGAAGCTTACTTCCGTCGCTTTATGCCGAAGGAACTGCGCGGCCCGCCGAAGGTGCTTTCAGCACCCGACGGATTCCGCTTCACCGATTCAAGGCGTGGCTTCGTCTCGCTCATCAACCTCGCGAGCGTGCGCGAGCTGGAGAATGTGGTCGGCACCCCGGTTGATCCGTTGCGGTTTCGCGGCAACATCCACGTCGAGGGTCTCGCGCCGTGGGCCGAGTTCGACCTCGTCGGCCAGGTGCTGACCGCGCCCTCGGGCCTGCGTCTCAAAGTCACCAGTCGCATCACGCGCTGCGCCGCCACCAATGTGGATCCGGAGAGAGGCATCCGCGACCTGGAAATCCCGAAAAGCCTGATGAAAGCCTATGGCCATTTCGATTGCGGCATCTATGCCGAAGTGCTCGACGGCGGCGTGATCGAGACCGGCGACAGTCTCGAGCAGGAGCAGGCGACGCTGGCGCTTGAGTGACGTAGGCTATTGAGACGGTGTTTGCAGAGTGTGATGCCTCAGAGTGTGATGCCTCGATCAATTGTCAGAGAACCGGCACCGTCGTGGCGACGCTCGCGCTGTTCATCCCTTCATCGCTTCTCTGCTACGGCATCGCGAAGATGTGGAACTACTACCGCGGCCGCCACTGGTACACGGCGCTGGAGAACGGGCTTGCGCCCATCGGTGCCGGATCAGGCCCCGATATCCTGGGATATTGCGAGATCACTGCTCGGGCAGGAGCCTGCCCATGAAGGCAAGTCGTAGGGTCCGCAGCGCAATCCAGCAGATGATCAGGTTGGCGCCGATGAAGAGCGGGATGGCGAAGAAGGCGATCGGCCCCGTCTGCCCTCGCTCGACGAAGCGGATGGCCGCGAGCGGCAGGGCAGAGACGCCGAAGGTATAGGCCCAGGCCGCAGGCGAGAACGGCTGTTGTCGCAGCCACGGCACAAGGCGCAGCATGACAAGCGTCTGGAGCAGGGCGTACCCGAACAGCATCTGCACGAAGCGGTCCGGTGGACCGTCGGTGACGGCAAGATACGCAACGGATCCCACGGCAGGGGTCGCAAGGTGCAGGCCCATCGTGGCACGCAGGCCAACAGGCAACGTTTGGGTCATCAAGCGGTGCAGCACGATCGATTCCAGCACGACAAGCGACAGGAAGCCCGCCCCGAGAAAGAGCAATCCGGCTTCGGGGTAACCGAAGGAGCCGCAGGCGATGGCGCTGACGAAGCATCCGCCGACCGTGGGCATGTACAGGGTCGGGGTGGTTGCGTCCGTGTGGCGTCCGCCCTGCCATAGCTCGCCCATGACCCAGGCGCTGAACACGATCTGGCTCGCGATGCCCAGCACGAACATCGTCCACGCCATAACGGGCAGGTATGGGACGACCGCGATGCTGGCGATAAGGGTCGCCACCGGGACCAGCGCGATGAAGAAGACCTGGACCGGGTGCCGGAATTCGGCGAGCGCCTCCTCGCGGGAGGTCGCCCATTTCAGGACGTATAGTACCAGCCAAGCGAGCCAGACGAGCGTCGCGGCGAGGGACAGAGTCTCGCCGATAAACGCGGGGGCGCCCCACACCCTGGTAGCGCCGCGCCATCCGTTGCCGAGCCCGCCCAGGCCGAGGACCATGCCGAAGAAGGTCGCCGGGACGACGGGCGGGGACACGAGACGCGCTGATCGCGCTCGGTCGCGTTGCATCGGGTCCTGCATGGGGCGTTAGACCAGCCAGAACCTGATGACGAGGCTGACCGCTCCCGTCGTGCCAACGCCGACGGCCCAGAGGCCGACGAACCACAGCCATCGGTGTAACGCAGAGTTCGGTTCGATCTCGTCGCGCATCAATGAT
>NZ_JBVVAK010000006.1:0-136775 GCF_055792825.1 Microvirga sp. GN3 | reverse complement strand
CGATCTTTTACATGGCCGGTGGCACCGCGGGCGCTATCGCCGAGCGTCTGATCGAAGCCGGATGCTCTCCGGCCCTCCCTGCTGTGATGGTATCGAACGTGTCGCGCGGCGACGAACGCTGGGCTGGCTCAATCGCCGATCTCGGCTGGGCCAGCGAAAGGCGCGATCCGACGAAGCCCGTCATCATCGGGGTCGGTCGCGTGTTCAAGCGCGCTGCGAAAGCAGATGCCCGGAGACTTGGACATCCTCTCATGCTCGGCGCGACGGCTTGATCATGCTGGAAGGACGTCGCATCGCCGTGCCCGAGAGCCGGGAACTCGATCTATTCACGCGAATGCTCGAACGGCACGGCGCCGTTGCCGTTCGCTGCCCGCTGGTGTCGATCCACGATGCGGAGGATTCCGCTCCGGTCGACGCCTGGCTGGAACGGCTCGTCCAAGGCCGGCACGACATCGTGGTTCTCTACACCGGAGAGGGCTTGTCCCGTCTTCTCGGCTTCGCACGTCGGAAAGGCATTGAGGCGGACGTGATTGCCGCGTTGAGCAAGACCTTGACGGTCGCTCGCGGCCCCAAGCCGGCCAAGGTCCTGCGCGGCATCGGTCTCGTGCCGGACGTGATGGCTCAGGAGCCGACGACGGCCGGATTGATAAAGACCTTGTTCACCCTGCCTATCAAAGGCAGACGCATCGGCGTTCTGCTCTATCCGGGTGGCGAGGAAGCCTTGCCGAATTTTCTTGAGGCGGCAGGCGCACAGGTCGATCCTATCCTGAGTTATCGCTATGCCTCTGACGAAGAGGACGAACAGGTCCTCACGTTCATCGAGGAGCTTGCTTCCGGATCCATCGACCTGATCGCCTTCACCAGCACGGCGCAGGTGCGGCGCTTGCAGGAGGTCGCGCGACGGTTCGGCAGGGAAGAGGGACTCGATGCCGCCATGCGGCAGATTCTGATCGCCGCCGTCGGGCCTGTGACGGCAGAAGCGGTCGGGAAAGCAGGCTGGCCTGTCGGCGCGATGCCGCAGGACAGCTATCACCTCAAACCGCTGGTGATGGCCTTCGGCAGGAAATTGGCGCAAGACGCCAACATTAGTGCTTCGGCGTGTGTCCCTCGCCGGCCTCAAGAAGCGCCTGCAGACCTTCACGGTAGCTCGGATAGCGGAGCGTTACGCCGAGTTCCGTCTTGATGCGCGTGTTCCGCACGCGCTTGTTGTCTGCATAGAAGGAGCGCGCCATGGGTGTCATGTCTGCTTCCTCGAAAGGCACTTCCGGCGGCGGCTCGCGCCCGAGCAGTTCTGCCGCATAGGCAATGACATCCTGTGGCGGGCCAGGCTCGTCGTCCGCAACGTTGTAGATGGCGTTCGGGCTCGGGCGCTCGATCGAAGCCATCAGGATCTGCGCGATGTCGGCCGTGTGGATCCGGTTGAACACCTGGCCTTTCTTGACGATGGATCTGGCGGTCCCGTCGGCGACCTTCACCAGAGCATTGCGGCCTGGACCATAGATGCCGGCAAGTCGGAAGATCTGCATGGCAAACGGAGCGCTCTCGCCGAGCGCGAGCCATTCCTGTTCGGCAGCAATGCGATCACGGGAGCGGATCGTCGCCGGATTCGGCGGTGTCGTCTCATCCACCCAATTGCCGTCCGCATTGCCATAGACACCCACCGTCGACAGATAGCCGACCCAGCGGAGATTGGGAGCCGACGCGATCGCCTGCGAAAAATGCTCCAGCACCGGATCCGCCTCGTTCACGGTGGGTACGGAGACGAGCAATGCGTCCGCGCGGGCGATCTGGTCGAGAATGCGAGGATCGTAGCCGGCGCTGTCGAATCGGTAGGCCTGAATGCCTTCCGCCTCCATCGCCCGAACCTTCTCCGGCGAGCGCACCGTGCCGCCGATTTGCGTGAAACGCTCGCCGTAAAGGCTGAGAAACTGGCAGACTGAATAGCCGAGACCGAAGACGAACAGATTCATGAGATTGAATAACGTTAATAATGACGGGTGTGGTCAGGCGAACCTAGCGAGATCGACGGAGGGCAGCAACTGCGGAGCATTCCGCACGCGCGATACATCCTTTTGTCGTGCTAGCCATTTTGCTGGGTTGATCGGCGCTTAACCCTTGCTCCATAACCGTCTGGCCGCAACGGGCCGGAGCATTATCGGTCGATGCCGTTCTGCCTCCCAGCAAGCTCCGGCGCGGAGGTGATTCATGGTTCTGACCAATCAAGATACGGTTGAGCTCGCCGCCTTCAGACGCAAGCTGCACCGCATGCCCGAACTGTCACGGGAGGAAATCGAGACCGCGCGGGAGGTTCGTGCGTTCCTGGCTTCGACCGGAGCGGACTGGATCATCACCGGTCTCGGCGGTCACGGGATCGCCGCCATCTACGAGGGTAGGGAGCCGGGCCCGACCATCATGGTCCGTGCGGAACTCGACGGGCTGCCCATCGAGGAAATCTCCGATCTGCCTTATCGCTCCGCAACGCCCGGCAAGGCGCATCTGTGCGGGCATGACGGGCATATGGCGATCCTGGCCGGTCTGGCTCGTGCGCTCGGCCGGCAACGGCCACAGCGCGGCCGCGCTGTCCTGCTCTTTCAACCGGCGGAAGAGGATGGCTCCGGCGCGGCGGCCGTCGTCGCCGATCCGCGCTTTCGCGAGATCCTGCCAGACTTCGCTTTCGCCCTGCACAATCTCCCAGGCCTCCCGCTCGGCCACGTCGCCTTGGTGGAGGGACCCGTCAATTGCGCATCCCGGGGCATGCGCATCGTTCTGAACGGCAAGACCGCTCACGCCTCGATGCCCGAGACGGGGATCTCTCCCGTGAACGTCGTGGCTGAGCTGATGCCGGCGCTGACCGCTCTTGGCTGCGGTGGGCCGCTGGACGACGACTTCTCGATGGTGACGGTTACCCACGTGAAGGTCGGCGAGCCCGCCTTCGGTGTCGCTCCCGGACGTGCTGAGATCTGGGCAACCCTGCGCACTCTGACCGATGCCGGCATGGAAGATCTCTGCGTGAGCGCTGAGCATCTGGTGCTGAGCGCGGCGCGGGAACAGGGGCTCAGCGTCGAGATCTCCCACGACGACATCTTCCTGCATTGCGAGAACGCACCCGAGGCCGTCGCTCATCTTCGCCGCGCCCTCGATGAAGAAGGCGTGCCGCATGACAAGGGAGACCTGCCGATGCGAGCCTCCGAAGATTTCGGGCGCTTCGGCCAGAAGGCACCCGCTGCTATGTTCTTCTTAGGAGCGGGCGAGAACCACCCGAGCCTGCATAATCCGGACTACGACTTTCCGGACGACCTGATCGGCATCGGCGCCCGGGTATTCATGCGGACATTGCGGAATTTGCTCGGGTAGGCTTTTGCACACGACGCGCAGCTTTCCTTGCTGCCGCCCGTGTCATCCCCGGCGAGCCGGAGGCGAGGGAAGGGGATCCATTCAACGCATGGCGCTATGGATTCCCTTCCCCTCCGCTGCGCTCCGGCCGGGGATGACATTCTCTCACGTCATCCCCGGCCTTGTGCCGGTGAACTCGATTGCATGAGGCGCAGGCCTTTTTCAGCATCGGGATGGCCGGGACAAGCCCGACCATGACGTGGAGAAAGATATTTCAGACGTCGCACAACGACGATCCGGCACACAGGACGGACGTGCGCCCCTAAAGCGGCAGGCCGCGCAGCGCGGAAACCGCCTGCATCACGCCGCGCAGTTCCGCGAGGCCTCGCATGCGGCCGATGGCAGGATAGCCCGGATGCGTGGGTTTGCCGACATCGTCGAGAAGTTCGTGGCCATGGTCCGGCCGCATGGGGATGCGCCAGTGCTTTTCTCCCGCGTCCTTCCGGCGCTTCTGTTCCTCGAGAAGCACCGTGACGAGGGCGACCATATCCGTATCGCCGCCGAGGTGATCGGCTTCCATGAAAGAGCCGTCCGGGTCCTTGGCGACGTTGCGCAGGTGGGCGAACCAGATTCTGTTGGCGAAGCGTTTCGCGATGGCTGGAACATTGTTGATGGGATTGGCTCCGAGAGAACCGCTGCACAGGGTGAGTCCGTTCGATGGCGAATCGACGGAGCCGAGAATGAAAGCGATATCGTCCGCATTGGAGACGATTCGTGGCAGGCCCATGAGAGGACGCGGCGGATCGTCGGGATGGATGCACATGCGAATCCCCACCTCTTCCGCGGTCGGGATCACCTCGCGCAGGAAGCGGGCGAGATTCTCGCGAAGAGCGGCGGCGTCGATACCCTGGTAACGGGCGAGCATGGCGCGCAGGCCGGGAACATCGTAACGGTCATAGGCGCCCGGCAGGCCAGCCATGATGTTGGAGAGAAGCTTGCGCCGGTCGGCTTCCGAGGAGCGGAGGAACCATTCCTTCGCGCGCCTCAGCACGTCGGGCGAATAATCCGCCTCGGCGCCCGGGCGCTCCAGCATGAAGCAGTCGAAGGCTGCGAATTCATGGAGGTTGAAGCGCAGGGCGGTTGCGCCTCCGGGAAGAGGGTAGGCCAGTTCCGTGCGTGTCCAGTCGACCACCGGCATGAAGTTGTAGCAGATCGTGGTGACGCCGCATTGCGCGAGGTTGCGCATGGATTGGCGGTAATTGTCGAACAGGCTCGTCAAGTCGCCTTCACCGATCTTGATGCGCTCGTGGATCGGCAGGCTCTCGACCACGCTCCACCGCAAGCCGAGCGAAGGGTCGGCGGCGATGAGCGCTTTACGCTTTTCGATCTCCTCGACGCTCCAGATCACGCCATAGGGGATTTGATGCAGCGCGGTGACGATGCCTGTCGCACCCGTCTGGCAGATATGGGAAAGCTGAACGACATCATCGGGGCCGAACCAACGCCAAGTCTGTTCCATGATTGCCTCTTAATGGTGGGGCCGAATGTGATCGTCGGCGATGGTTCCGGATTGCTCTTTCATTGGTGTCACGCGCTGAGCACCTCCGGCAGAGCATCGGCCTCGGGCTCGAAGAGATCCGGGTGCTTAGCGGCGAGCTCTGGCAGGGATCGCAGGATTTCGCTCAGGTGCTGGCTCATGGCCTTTTCGGCAGCAATGGGATCGGACGCCTTGATGGCGTCGACGATCATGGCGTGCTGCGCGACGATGAGGTGACGCGGGGTCGCCTGCTTCACATCGAGATACCGCACCCGGTCCATCTGCGGTTTGACATCCTCGATCATGCGCCACGCGGCAGGCCGTCCGGCTGTTTCCGCAAGAAGACGGTGAAACTCCTCGTCGAGAGCCATGAAATCGTCCGACGACGTGGAGCGCTGGGCGCGGCGCTGCCGGGTCAGGCTGGCATTGAGTTCTGCCAGCATCATCGGAGTAGCCTTCAGGGCCGCCTCACGCACCACGGCGCATTCAACCGCCACGCGGATGAAGCGCGCATCCTCGACAGCGGTCCGCGAGATCTTGACCACCTGGGTGCCCCGTTGCGGCAGGACCCGCACGAGGCCGGCCTCGCTCAACTTGATCAAGGCCTCCCGGACCGGTGAGCGGCTTACCCCGAATCGCTGTGCCAGATCCTGTTCGGACAGCATCTCGCCAGGGGAAATCTTCATGCTGACGATGGCTTGGCGAAGAGCACGCGTGACCTGCCGGGCCATGGGTTCGCGGTTGAGATCGAGCTTCGCAAGGGCTGGTCTATTCGTCATAAGTGGCACACTACCATACTAGTAGACCATTGCAAAGGATCGTGGAACGGCTTAATGTTGGCTCAATGAGGCGCTCGAAACCGGCCTGCAAAAGGGTCTGGCGAAGCGCCAAAGGGAGTGCGCCATGCTGATCCACCCGGACCGGCTGTTTCCTGTCGAGCCCACCGCCTGCGCGGTGGCGCGTCGGCTCTATGCGGAAGTGCGGGACCTGCCTATCATCTCGCCGCATGGCCACACGGATCCCCGTTGGTATGCGGAGAACGAGCCGTTTCCGAATCCGGCGACGCTTTTCGTCATTCCCGACCATTACGTTTTCCGCATGCTCTACAGCCAGGGCGTCAGGCTGGAGCAGCTTGGAATCGCGACGAAGGATGGCGGTCCGGTCGAGCGCGATCCGCGGGCGATCTGGCGCCGCTTCGCGTCGCATTATCATCTCTTCCGCGGCACACCCACGCGCCTCTGGCTCGATCACACCTTCGCGACCCTGTTTGGCTTCACCGAGCGGCTCTCGGCCGCGAATGCAGATGCGTATTACGACCGCATCGACGAAGCGCTGCGCACGCCGGAATTCCGTCCGCGTGCGCTCTTCGAGCGCTTCCGCATCGAGGCCATCGCCACGACGGAGAGCCCGCTCGACCCGTTGAAGCATCACGAGACCATCCGGCAATCGGGCTGGAAGGGGCGGGTGGTTACGGCATACCGGCCCGATCCGGTGATTGATCCTGAATTCGAGGGCTTTCGCGATAATCTGGTCCGCTTCGGTGAGATCACCGGCTGCGATACAGCGACCTGGAGCGGCTACCTGGACGCGCATCGCAAGCGGCGCGCCTTCTTCCGCGACTATGGCGCGACCTCCACCGATCACGGACACCCCACAGCCAAGACCGCCGATCTGTCGCAGGCTGCCGCCGAAGCGCTTTTCCATCGCGTGTCCTCGGGCGATTCAGGACCGGCGGATGCGGAAATGTTCCGTTCCCAGATGCTGACCGAGATGGCGGCGATGAGCGTGGAGGACGGCATGGTCATGCAGCTCCATCCCGGCTCCTTCCGCAACCACAACGATGCGCTCTTCCGCCGCTTCGGCCGCGACATGGGCGCGGACATTCCGCTCCAGACGGATTACGTCCGCGGTCTGAAGCCGCTTCTCGACCGCTTCGGCAATGAGCCGAACTTCACCTTCATCGTCTTTACGCTCGACGAGACGAGCTACTCGCGTGAACTGGCACCGCTCTCCGGGCACTATCCGGCCCTGAAACTCGGCCCCGCTTGGTGGTTCTTTGATGCGCCGGAAGGCATGCGCCGCTTCCGCGAACTCACGACCGAGACGGCCGGCTTCTACAACACGGTCGGCTTTAACGACGACACTCGGGCCTATCTGTCAATTCCGGCGCGGCATGACGTGGCCCGCCGGGTCGACTGCGCCTATCTCGCCAATCTCGTGACGAGCCATCGCCTCGATGAGGATGAGGCGCATGAGGTGGCCCACGATCTCGCCTATCGCCTCGCGAAAGAGGCCTACAAGCTGTGAGACGGGACATGGCCGCGCATGAGCCATGTCGCACAGAACGGGAGGAAGACATGACGAACCTGATCACCAGGCGGACTTTCGTCGGCGGTGTCGCCGGCGCCGCAGGCGTTGCCACTCTCGGCGGCAAGGCATTCGCGCAGGCGACCCTGCCCACGAGCCCGGTCGCGCTCAACATCATCGACGTCGCCGGCAATCTGGCGCTGACGCAGAAGGCCATCGAGAACTACCGCAAGGCGAAGCCCAATCTCGTTTCGCGCATCACCTTCACCAAGGCGACGGCGCCGGAACTCGCCGGCAAGATCAAGGCACAGCAGGATGCGGGCCGCGTCGACATCGACCTCGTGCTCACCGGCACCGATGCGCTCTCAGCCGGCATCGAGCAGAAGCTTTGGGTCGACCTGATCCCCGGCCACGCCAATTCCCTGCCGAAGCTTGACGACATCTATCTTCCGGCCGCCGCCAAGATGCAGGGGCTGGCGAAGGGACAGGGCGTCGTCGTGACCTATTATCCGTCGGGTCCGCTGCTCGAATACATGCCCGATAAGGTCAAGAACGTGCCGACCACGGCGGAAGAGCTTCTGGCCTATACCAAGGCCAATCCGGGCCGCTTCCTGTATGCGCGCCCTGCCAATTCCGGCCCTGGCCGCACCTTCATCATGGGCCTGCCGTACATCCTCGGCGACAGCAACCCGCAAGATCCTGCTAAGGGCTGGGACAAGACTTGGGCCTACCTGAAGGAGTTGGGTCAGAACATCGAGTATTACCCGTCCGGCACCGGCGCGGTGATGAAGGAGCTCGGCGAAGGCTCGCGCGACATGACCGTGTCGACCACCGGCTGGGACATCAACCCGCGCGTTCTCGGCGTCGTGCCGAAGGAGGCGAAGGTGGCGGCGCTCAAGGGCTTCCACTGGGTGGCGGACGCCCACTACATGTGCGTGCCCAAGGGCCTGCCGAACGAGAAGGTCGCCGTCCTCCTCGACCTCATGAACTTCCTGCTCACCAAGGAGCAGCAGGCCTACACCTTTGACGAGGGCTACTTCTATCCGGGCCCGGCCGTGAAGGGCGTGACCCTCGACATGGCCCCGCCGGAGAGCCAGGCCGCCATCAAGGAATTCGGCCGTCCCGAATACGAGAAGTGGATCGCCGAGAACCCGATCGAATTGCCGCTCCAGCCTGAGCAGATGGTCGTCGCCTTCCGCCTCTGGGACGAGCAGGTCGGCGGCGCCAAGCGCAAGTAAGACGAAGAACAAGGACCCGCGATGACCATAGCCCTTTCCCAATTCGACGAAGTCCGGCTCGATCGTGTGAGCCGCGACTTCGGGGCGCTCAACGCTTTGCGCGACGTCTCTCTGACCATCCGGCGGCGCGAGTTCATCGCGCTGCTCGGGCCATCGGGCTGTGGCAAGTCGACGACGTTGAATTGCATCGCGGGTCTTCTGCCTGTGACCGGCGGAGCGATCTGGCTCGACAAGAGCCGGGTCGATACGCTCCGTCCCGAGGAGCGCGGGTTCGGCATGGTGTTCCAGAACTATGCGCTCTTTCCCCATCTCAACGTGCGTCAGAACATCGGCTTCGGCCTCAAGATGCGGGGGCGGCCCAAGGCCGAGATCGACCGTAAGGTCGACGAGGCCCTGAACCTCGTCCGCCTGCGCGGCCAGGAACACAAGCTGCCGGGCCAGCTCTCCGGCGGCCAGCAGCAGCGCGTGGCGATTGCCCGTGCCATCGTCATCGAGCCGCCGCTCGTGCTGATGGATGAGCCCTTGTCGAACCTCGATGCCAAGCTCCGCCTCGAAATGCGCGCGGAGATCCGGCGCATCCATAACGAACTCGGCGCCACGACCATTTACGTCACCCACGATCAGGATGAAGCCCTGTCGCTCGCTGACCGCATCGTGGTGCTGCGCGACGGCGTGGTCCGGCAGGTCGGGACGCCGAAGGAGCTTTATGAGGCGCCCGCTCATCTCGATGTGGCCGACTTCATGGGCTTCCGCAACAAGCTGAAAGGGCAGGTGGTCGGAAGCGACAGCGGCCGCGCCGTTCTCGACGTAGAGGGCGCACGGATCAGCGGCGTCGCCCGCGAAAGCCTGTCTGTCGGCTCCTCTGCCTATGCCGCCATCCGTCCGGACGATCTCATGGTCGGCGAGGCTGGGCCGAACGCCATTGCCGTGACCGTCGACACCATCGAATATCGCGGCCGCGAATTCGTCGGGACCGCCCATTCGGCCGGCGGACTCGATTTCGTGTTCCGCTCCCATCAGCCGGTCGAGCCGGGATCCAAGGTGCATCTGCAGGCGGATGACCAGCGCGTTCTCGTCTTCGCGGAGCCGATCCAGGGGAGGCATTGATGGACGCCCTCGCTCAAGCGGCCCCCGTCGAGCACGGTCCGAGCCTGCGCCAGCGACTCGCGGCGAGAGGCTTCGATGCGGTGACCCTGCTCGTCATTCCGGCTGCGATCTTTACCCTGCTGCTCTTCGTCTATCCCTTCGCCTTCGGCTTCGTGCTCTCCTTCGAGCCGAAGGCCGGCGGCGACTGGCTGGCGAACTACAAGCGCTTCTTCTCCGATCCGTTTCTCTACGATACGATCGCCAACACGCTCCGGCTAGCTATCCCTGTCACGCTCCTCAACCTGCTGCTGGCGGTGCCGATTGCGTTCCGCGTGCGCCTCATGCGGCGCCAGCGTCTCCTGACTACGATCCTGGTTTTGCCGATCACGCTCGGCACGGTGCTCGTGGCCGAAGGCCTCTTGAACTATCTCGGGCCCCAGGGCTGGTTCAACCGCACTTTGCTCACCTTCGGCCTGATCTCCCAGCCCCTGAAGCTCGTCCACAATTACTGGGGCGTCTTCGCCTCGCTGGTGATCACAGGTTTCCCGTTCACCTTCCTGCTGACCCTATCCTATGTCACGGGCATCGATCCGGCCCTCGAGCAGGCGGCGGCGACCCTTGGCGCCAGCGCGTGGCAGCGCTTCCGCCATGTCTATCTGCCGCTACTGATGCCGGGATTCGCCATCACCTTCTGCCTGTCCTTCGTGCAGGCCTTCTCGGTGTTTCCCTCGGCGGTGCTGCTGGGCGAGCCCGCCGGCGTCACCCGCGTCATCTCGATTGCGGCCGCGACGGCGGCCTTCGAGGAATACGATTACTCCATGGCCTCGGCGATCGCGATGATCATGGGCTTCGTTCAGCTCGCCATCGTCGTGGCGGTGCTCGCATCCCGCGGCCTGTTCTACCGTGGCCCAGCCACCGGCGCGAAAGGTTAAAGCCGATGATCCGCGATACGACACTCGGCTCCAAGCTCTGGGCAGCGGCCATCTGGTTCCTCGTCGGCTTCTTCGTCATCAACCTGTTCGCCATGATCGCGACCGTGGTGACGAGTTCCTTCGCCACCCGCTGGCTCGGTACATGGCTGCCGGCCGGCTGGACCACCCGCTGGTACTCCTCCGCCTGGAGCGAGTTCCAGCTCTGGGACGTGCTGATGGTCACATTCCAGGTGATCGCGGCCGTGGTCTTCATCTCCGGCGCGCTCGGCGTAACGGCCGCCTATGCTCTGGCCCGGCGCGAATTTCCAGGAAAGCGGCTTCTCGTCCTGCTCTTCCTGCTGCCGCTGCTGATCCCGCCAATCACCTTCGGTATCCCGCTCGCGACCGTGCTCTATCAGACAGGTCTCGCCGGCACATTCTGGGGCGTGGTGGCAGCCAATCTCGTGCCGACTGTGCCCTTCGTGATCCTCGTCATGATTCCGTTCATCGAGCAGATCGATCCGAAGATCGAGGCGGCCGCCCGGGTCTTCGGGGCCAACACCTTCAAGCTCTTCATCCACGTACTCCTGCCGCTGCTTCTGCCGGGCATCCTGGCGGCGTTACTGCTGGTGCTGGTACGCACCATTGCCATGTTCGAGCTCACCTTCCTCGTAGCCGGGCCGACCAGTCAGACCCTCGTGGTGGCACTCTATTACGCAGTTTTCGCGGCGGGCGTGCGCGCCGTGCAATCCATCGATGCCATGGCCGTCATCTATATGGTAACGACCCTGGTCTGGCTCATCATCGCGCTGCGCTTCGTCAACCCGACGCAGATTGTCACCCGCGCGAAGCAGCAGCCGGCGCATTGAGGACATGATGTCAGACCGCCTGAACGAAGATTCGCTTGCCGATTTGCCGGAAGGCGTTCGCCGCCCGGCTTATGACCGGAGAGGCGTCAAGACGGGAATCGTGCATCTCGGCGTCGGGGCCTTCCACCGGGCGCATCAGGCGGTCTACACCGACGATGTGCTGGGCGAAGATCCGCAATGGGGCATCGTGGCGGCAAGCCTGCGCAGCTCTGACACCTACGATGCGCTTCAGCCGCAGAATGGCCTCTATACCCTCTCGGTGCGGTCGAAGGAGGGCGAGGCGCTTCGCATCGTCGGTTCGATCCGCCGGGTCATCGTCGCCCCCCGCGCGGCGGACGATCTTCTCGACGCGATGGCCGATCCGCAAACACGCATCGTCACGCTGACGGTGACCGAGAAGGGCTATTGCCACGACCCGGCGACCGGCACCCTCAACGAGGATCATCCCGATATCGTGCATGACCTCGCTTATCGCAGAACGCCCCGATCCGCTCCCGGCTTCATCGTCGAGGCGCTGCGCCGCCGACGCTTGGCAGGCGTGCCGCCCTTCACGGTTCTGACCTGCGATAATCTTCCCTCCAATGGACGCACGGTAAAGCGTGTTCTGACCCGCTTCGCCGAACTGGTCGATCCGGAGCTCGGCCGGTTCGTGGCAAACGAAGTGTCTTGCCCCTCGACCATGGTCGACAGGATCGTGCCGGCGACCAGCGATCAGGATCGGGAGCGCATCGGGGAAACTCTCGGTGTCGAGGATGCTTGGCCTGTCGTGACCGAACCCTTCACGCAATGGGTGATCGAAGATCGCTTCCCGCAGGGCCGCCCGGCCTGGGAGAAGGCCGGCGTCGAATTCGTCACCGATGTCGAGCCCTATGAGCACATGAAGCTCAGGCTGCTCAACGGAAGCCACTCGACCCTGGCCTATCTCGGCTATCTCGCAGGGTACGAGACCGTTGCAGACACCATGGCAGATCCGGCCTTCGTGCGGCTGATCGAAGGGCTCATGGACGAGGAGGTCACCCCGACGCTCCACATGCCGCCGGGAGCCGATCTGACCTCTTACAAGAGAGCGCTCATCGAGCGCTTCAAGAACCCCGCCCTGAAGCATCGTACCTGGCAGATCGCCATGGACGGCTCGCAGAAGCTGCCGCAGCGCCTCCTGGGAACGGTCCGCGATCGCCTGCGCGACGGCGCATCGATCGCGCGGCTCTCCCTCGGGGTGGCCGCCTGGATGCGCTATGTGACAGGCATCGACGAGAAGGGCGCACCCATCGACGTGCGCGATCCCATGGCGGCTCGCTTACGGGAGCTGGCCGATCGGGCAGGGGGGCAGCCTGAGAATCTGGCGAGCGCGCTGTTCGGCGTGCGTGAGATTTTCGGCGATGATCTGCCGAAGGATCCGCGATTCACGGAAGCGGTGACCGCGAACTTGGCGTGCCTTTACGAAAAAGGTGCGAAGCGCTCGGTTGCGGAGTTCAAAGGTGATTAGGCTCTCACCCCCAACGTCATCACCGGCCTTGCGCCGGTGATTCCGATCGGAAAAGCGCAGCGCGTCACAGCATCGAGATGGCCGGGACAAGCCCGGCCACGACGTCGTGAGGATGCAACCCACTGTCATTCCGGGGCGGCTCGTCAGAGCCGAGCCCGGAATCCATAACCACGACGACCAAAGAAAAGGTGATCAAGGCTACACATCTTTTTGTACCGTCAGCGGCTATGGATTCCGGGCTCCGCTCCGCGACCCCGGAATGACAGCGCGGCGCCTGCCAACCCTTACACCCCCGCGACCTTCGCCCGCTTCCGCTCGCACGACTTGCACCGGCAGCCATGCGGCTTGATGAAGGTCTCGAAGTAGTTTTTGCCGTAATTATAGGTGATCTCGTCGCCTGGTTTGATGCGCTTGATCGCCTTGATGCGAATCTTGCCTCTCGACACCGTAGCCTCGGCATTCGGGCGGCAGCCGTGATTGATGTAGCGCGCGATGTTCCAGCGTGGCGAGCCATCGATGGTCCAGCGGTTGCTGATCTCGAACAGGTAGCGCGTGTTGCGTCGGCGCTGGACTTCCTCGTTCGTGATCTTCGGTCCGACATACTCGATGATGAACGTTCCTTTCTCGATCACATCGGTTGCAAAGAGGCCAAGGCCGGTTTCGGATCTCCCGATACGAAACGGTCCTTCTGCAGGTTTCATTTTCATCTTAAGCGGGAGCTCCGAAGCACGCGGATGTTCGATGAGGGGTCTATTAGCGATAAACCCGGAGCGTTGAAATTGGGTCCGCGCGGAAACTTTCACGGATCCAGCTCAAGTTTTTTGCATTGGCCAATCGGACGTGATCGATCTTGCACGTTTCACGGGGTGGAACGACGTCTACACGACTTCGGGAGAGTCCGAGGCTCCGGCCAGAGCGGTGCGCAGGGTATCGGCGAAATTGTCGTACGAGAATGGCTTCGACAATGTCGGAGACTCACGAAATCGCTCGGGGAGCGAGCGGAAATCGTACCCAGTCGAGAAGATGAAGGGGATCCCGCGGAAACGCAGGACATCGGCGACCGGGAACACAACTGTTCCATCGACATTGATGTCGAGAATGCCGATATCGATATCTGCTTGCAGGGCAAGGGTCAGGGCATGATCAAGCCGCGCGGCGGGCCCCACGATCTCGCAGCCGAAATCGAGTACCATGTCCTCGATCAGCATCGAGATCATTGCCTCGTCTTCGACGATCAAGACCCGCTTTCTGCGACCCTCGAACATAGCCCCTCCAAGCCGGATTGCACCTGAAAGGCGCCTCGCGGCGTCATTAAACGAATCAGTTGCAACAACTATAATCGATAGTTCGGTGCAGCCTCACTATCTTAGGTTATTATGACTTAAGGCGGTATCGTAATGCCGTCGACCAGCCAAAGTAAAGACCTTGGGAGCCTCCCGATTATACAGCGCTCCGGCGTGCAATTTCTGCGCGCACGACTGGTGCAACCCTTGTCCCAAGAAGTTCAATGGAGCGCATGATCTGGGCATGCGGCATGGTGCCGACGCTGAATTGGGCCAGGTAGCGGTCGTGGCGGAAGAGTTCGTGCTGGAACAGGATCTTGTCGATCACCTCCTGTGGGCCTCCCACCGCCAATGCACCGCGCGGCTCCCGCATCGCTTCGAATTGCGGGCGGGTCGTGGGAGGCCATCCGCGCTCACGGCCAATCTTGGTCATCACCTGGGCATAGGAGGGAAAGAATTCATCACCGGCCTGCTGCGAGTTGTCTGCGATATAGGCATGGGTGTTGATGCCGACCTTCAGGCGCGCCGGAACGTGCCCAGCCCGAGCTCCTGCTTCACGATAAAGTGACACGAGCGGGGCGAAGCGCTCCGGCTGTCCTCCGATGATGGCCAGCGCAAGGGGCAGTCCGAGCGTGCCCGCCCGCACGACCGATTGTGGCGTTCCGCCGACGGCAATCCAGACAGGCAGTGGTTCCTGGGCAGGGCGGGGATAGATCGGCTGATCGTCGAGGGAGGGCCGGTGCTGGCCCGACCATGTCACTCGCTCCTCGCTCCGGATCTTCAGAAGCAGGTCGAGCTTTTCGGCGAACAGGGCGTCGTAGTCGTTGAGATCGTAGCCAAAGAGAGGGAACGACTCGATGAACGAGCCGCGGCCCGCCATGATCTCGGCCCGCCCGTTCGACAAGAGGTCGAGGGTCGCGAAGTTCTGAAACACCCGGACCGGATCGTCGGAGCTCAGCACCGTTACGGCGCTCGTCAGACGAATCCTCTTGGTGCGCTCGACGGCAGCGGCCAGGACGACGGCGGGTGCGGAAACCACGTAGTCGGAGCGGTGATGCTCGCCGAGGCCGAACACGTCCAAACCGACCTGATCCGCCAGCTCGACCTCCTCGATGAGGTCGCGCAAACGCTGCGCCGGGGAGAGCAGGTGTCCAGTGGTAGGATCTGTCGTCAGCTCACCAAAGGTGTAGATACCAAGTTCCATTGATCTTCCCTTTGGAGGCCGGCACCGGTCCTGGCTATAGCAGCCGTTGTGCCGGGATGCACCGAAGATCGGATAGGACCGGGTTCAGTGCTGGAGCAACCTTTGGATCAGGGCATCTGCGGCATGGCTGGTCAGCCCCCACGCGACAGGCCTGTCGCCGAGATAGACGGTGAAGGTGCCGTCCTGCGTCGCCTGTTTGGCAATATGGACCATGAGTTATCCTCCTCATGTGGAGCCCGGACCACCAGTCCGTTGTGTGGGCATGATGAAATGAGAGGCGTGCCGCGGGAAGATTAAATTATGAGCAGTGACACGCCGTGACGGAGAAAAAGCCGGCGCCGGCGGCACATGCCGAGTATCCGTAGGCGCGGACTTCGACTATCTGGGAGATCCTTGAAATGGCTCATCATCGCTGTGAGGCACAGGCGCAATTTCCCTCCCACAAGAGGGAGGAGGGCTTAGCGGTGTGCCATTCTCTTTATGAGCCAGACTCTGAGGAGAATTCTCCCAACGGGTCCCTCGAGGCCGATTGGGTACGACTAGGGCCGGTTTGCAATCAATAGCGCCGGAGCGGACGATGCAGAGTAGGGCGTTCGCGCCACAGCCTGGAAGACCCGGATCGGAGCTCTTCATGCTTCCCCCCCGCATTGGCAAACTGGCCTTCATCCAGGAGCGTGTTCATGCCGGAAGCGAGCGTGGCCATGCGGAGGCCGATGGTCATCATGTCCTAAAAGCCGTCATCGGAGGGCTGAATTCTCGCGTTGGAGCCCCACAATCCGCATGACACGCCCTTTTGGGACCTTGCATGAAATGTCTAGGTATGAGTAGTTATCGTCTTGCTCTCAATGGTTGAGGGCGTTACGCCTATATAGCGTTTACGAAACTTGAGACTTTAGAAGGCAGTCCTGATGGGCCGGGGAAATGATCACCGTGATCGCCGACGTCAATTTGGCGGTCAACCCGAAGATCACTGGGGCGATTTCGCTCCACCAACATCTTATGAACGGCCCATGCGGCAGCAGACATCCTATGGCGCTCCAGCCTCGGGCCCCGAGACCGAGGCACGGGTGAAATGGTTCAATCCTGACAAGGGCTTCGGCTTCGTCGAAATGACCGACGGATCGGGCGAGGCCTTTCTGCACGTGCGTCAGGTCGAGGCCGCAGGCTATTCCGCGCTCGAATCCGGCACGACCTTGGTCATCAAGGTCGGCGCGGGCCAGAAGGGCCCGCAGGTCCAGGAGATCGTCAGCGTCGACACCAGCACGGCCGAACCCGAGCCACCGCGCGGCGCTCGTCCGCCGCGTCCGGCCCGTCCGGGCGGTCCCGGCCAGGGTGGTGGTTTCGGTCGCCCGAGCGGCGGCCCGAGCCCCCGTCCGGTCAGCGGTCCGCCGGAGGTTCCGGCCACCGTCAAGTGGTTCGACTCCGTGAAGGGCTACGGCTTCGTCTCCGTCGAGGGTGAGAGCAAGGACCTGTTCCTGCACATCTCCGTCGTGGAGCGCGCAGGCCTTGGCCAGCTCGAGCAGGGCCAGGCGGTCCGCGTCGCCATCGTCGATGGCCGCAAGGGTCCCGAAGTCGGCGCCATCGAGCTCGCCTAAGGCTTCCACCCTTTTTCTTGATGAATTAAACCGGGTCCGCTGCTGCATATTGTGCAGATGAGCGGGCCCGGTTTTGCCGCGTCCAATGATGCGCTGTTTGAAGAGCTGACTATCGGCCCCAAGGTGGTCCACACTTTGGGGCCGATGCCTCTTAGCAATGAACCTCTTCGAAGGCCCGAACCCACATCTCGCAGACGCCGGAGCGCACGATCTCGTTCAACGTGAACTCGATGATCGGAACCGGGAGCATCTGCGACTTGATCAGGTGAATGACCGTTCTGAGGCCGGAGGTCTCGCGCAGGTCGCACTGGCTCACATCGCCGTTGATCACGACCGTGCAATCCTCCCCGATGCGGGTGAGGAAGGTTTTCATTTCGGCCGGGGTGGCATTCTGCGCTTCGTCCAGGAGAATGAAGGCGTCGCGCCATGAGCGTCCGCGCATCACCTCGAACGGCACCATCTCGATGTCACCGTTCTTGACTGCGATTTCGTAAGCTGCCGTGCCGATGCGGTCCTTGATGGCTTCGATGACGGGTGCGGCCCAGGGGCCGAATTTTTCCTCGAGACTGCCGGGGAAGAAGCCGAGGGAGCGGCCGCTCGGCACATTGGGACGGGTGAGGATGATCTTGCGGATGCGCCGCTGGCGGAACAGATCCGCCGCATATGTTGCCGCGATCCAGGTCTTTCCGGTGCCGGCGGGGCCGAGGACTACGACCTGTGCATTGGTCTTCAAGGCGTCGAGATAATCGTCCTGCGTTGCATTGAGTGGCTTGATGGGAGGGAGGCTGCGCTCGGCCTGGAATTTTGATCCGGTGAGGTCGAAGACCTGCGCTGTTTCATGGGAGCGGCGGGTCTTGCGTCTCTGCTTCTCATGATGCTTGCTCAATGACCAACTCCGGGTTTTGAAACTGCGCACAGAGACCTATCCAGGCGCCGCGCAGAGGCGTCTGGGGGAACTTGCAGGAGAGGGGTGAGTGCGAGAACGAATGGCTGCGGGCGGTGGATTTCCGCGATCCGGAAGGTGAGGATCAACCTGCCTGCCCATCAACGCCTGTTCTTCTGTCTGCCACTGGCAAACCATCTTTGATTCTCATGACAGTTTACCGTCGCTACGCTTACCTGCGAGTCAAATGTTGAGGCAGCCTGCATGGTTCCAGGGCATAATCCCTCTGCGGCGCGGAGGGGAGAAATAGCTGTGGATGGCTCAATAGGTACCTCTCCAAGAGTGAACCGGCCTCGCAATCCCTCGCCAAACTTACTTTCCGGATGGTAAGGAAACCGCCTCAAAAAAGGGCAGTGCCGCATGATCGTCATCTTCGGCTCCATCAACATGGACCTCGTCGCCAGGGTGCAGCGGATCGCCCGCCCGGGGGAAACCGTGCTCTCGCGCCGGGCTGAGAGCTTCTTCGGCGGCAAGGGGGCCAACCAGGCTGTCGCTGCTGCACGGATCAGCCGCGGCGGCCCCATGCGAGTGGCTATGGCCGGCGCTGTCGGAAACGATCCGTTCGGGACGGCCTGCCTCAAGAACCTTGAAGAGAGCGGGGTCGATGTCGGCGCGATCCGGATCACGGATGAGCCCACCGGCTGCGCCTTCATCACCGTCGATGAGTCCGGCGAGAACGCCATCACGGTCGCCAGCGGGGCAAACATGGCGCTGCACTCGGCCGATCTGCCGGATCACCTCCTGTCCAAGGCTTCCGTTCTGGTGCTTCAGATGGAGGTGCCGATCGCAGACAGCCTGGAGGTCGCCGCGCGAGCGCGCCGGGCCGGCGTCAAGGTCGTGTGGAATTTCGCGCCGGTTCCGCCCGTCAGGGAGCGTTCCGCCGTGGCCGAACTCCTGGCCGTGACCGATGTGCTCGTCGTCAACGAGCATGAGGCACTCTCCATCGCCGATATTGTGGGCGAGCCCGCCGGCGACGATTATCTCAAGGCTGGATCGATCATTTCCCGCTCCTTCGGTCCGACCTGCATCGTGACGGCAGGAGCACGCGGTGCCTATGCCATCGCGCCGGACGGTGGACGGATCCATGCAACCGCGCGCCCGATCACGCCGGTCGATACCACCGGAGCGGGCGACACCTTCGTCGGAGTCCTTGCCAACGGTCTCGCCGAAAGGCTGGAGATCAGATGGGCCATGGAACGGGCCTGTGCCGCCGCCTCCCTGTCCTGCCTCACGGCAGGAGCTCAGGCGGGCATGCCCCAAAGGGACGCTCTGGAGCAGCACCTTTCTCAGGCCTGAGCGCTGTTCTCCGGGATGACCTTGGTCAGGCTGCCGGTTGCCGGAAAAAGCGGGATCAGGCAGGCCTGCAAGGCATGGTAGAGATCGGGCTTGCCGGTGAAAAGGCTGGTGCCGGGCTTCAGGTCTTCCGTGAGTTCCGGCCGCCATCCGCCATGCTGATGATCG
This sequence comes from Microvirga sp. GN3, assembly GCF_055792825.1. Lineage (NCBI taxonomy): Bacteria > Pseudomonadati > Pseudomonadota > Alphaproteobacteria > Hyphomicrobiales > Methylobacteriaceae > Microvirga > Microvirga sp. GN3. Next base: position 117,522 of record NZ_JBVVAK010000006.1, on the reverse strand, counting down.
ATGAGATGGTTGTCGGCGAAGCCCCAGAGGGTGCGATACCATTGCTCGTGATAGTCGCTCGGGCTGTGATCGCTCAAGAAAGCCGCAGCGCCGATGGCCTCCGCGCAGAGCCACCAGAGTTTATGGGGTAGCCTCGGCTTGTCATCCCAGTCGAGAGCGTAAAAGAACCCGCCCTTGTCCTTGTCCCATCCGAGCTCGATGGATTGCCGGAAGAGTTCACGGGCGGCCTCGGGCATCCAGGCATGCCGCTTGCCGCCGAGCACCCAGAGTTGCAGGGTGAGACGGGCCCATTCGAGCCAATGGCCCGGCGTTGTGCCATAGGGCCGGAACACGTCGTAGCCGCGATACTCCTTGTCGAGGCTCCAATCGTCATGAAAGTGCTCGGCCACGCGGTAGCCGAGAGAGGCGGCATGGCGACCGATGATGAGGCTCGCGATCCGCTCCGCCTTGTCGAGATAAGCGCGGTCGCCAGTCGCCTCGAAGGCGGCCATCAGGGATTCCGTCAGGTGCATGTTGGAGTTCTGGCCACGATATTGGCTCAAGGGCTGCCAATCGCGGGAGAACTCCTCCGTCACGGCCCCGTGCTGCTCTTCCCAGAAGCGCTCTTCCAGAACCTGCGTGATGTCCTCGATCAGGCGGTCGGCGAGCGGGTGGCCGACCACCTTCGCGCTCGAAGCCGCGAGCAGCACGAAGGCATGCCCATAGGCCTGCTTGGTGTCGTCCTTTGGGGCGTTGTTGTCGAGCGACCAGACATAGCCGCCGTTCTGCGCGTCGCGATGAGCATTCCAGAGATAATGCATGCCGTGATCGACGATTGTCTCGCAGCCGGGCCGGCCGAGCAGGGTACCGATGGCAAAGCAATGCACGAAGCGCGTGGTGTTGTGAATCTGCCGCACAGGATTGGTGATCTCGACGGGCTGTCCCGCGTCGTCGAGATCGAAGAAGCCGCCGGCCGGGTTGATGATGCCGTACTGAAAGAAGTCGAACAGGTTGTTGGCCTGTTCGAGCAGCCATTTCCGGTGAAAGCGGTTCGAGCGCCAGCTCGGGCCGAGCGGAGGGAACATAGGTTGGGATAGGGTCATGACAGATTCCATTGTGATCAGGCGCGTGCCGCCATGAATTGTTCGACCTCGGCCCAGGAGGACGGATTGGCGCCGCGGCGTGTGCAGACGATGGCGGCTGCGGCAGCTGCGAAATCGAGAGCTGCCGTGACCTGCGCTTCGGTCAATCCCGCGATGCCTTCAGGCGTCAGCAGCTTGTTGGCATCGAGCCAGGAGAGAAGACCGGCATGGAACGTGTCGCCGGCTCCGACCGTGTCCATCACCTCGATCTTCGGCGCGGGGCGCTCCACGATCCGGTCGCCAAAGGCGGCGAGCGGACCCTTCTCGCCGCGCGTGATAATGACGAGCTTGGGACCGCGCCGGAGCCAGGCGCGGGCTGCCGATGCGAGATCGTGGGTGGAGTAGAGAAGCTCGACGTCCTCATCGCTCGCCTTCACGAGGTCAGCATGGGCAAGCAGGCCTTCGAAGCGTTCGCGATAGGCGTTCAGATCGCCGACGACGCGCGGCCGCACATTGGGATCGAGCGAGATCACGCGCGATCCGGCCTCTCGGCGGAGTAAAGTTTCGATAGCGCTCGCGATAGGCTCGACACCGAGGGCATAGGATCCGGCGGCGATGGCATTCACGTCCGCCGGCAACTGAGCGGGCAGGGCCTCAGGCGTAAGGGCACGGTCCGCAGCGTTGGGAGCGTAGAAAGAATATTGCGGCTGTCCCGAGGCGTTCGTCGCGACCACGCTGAGCGTCGTACAGTTCGGGCAGCGCTGGATATAGACGGGGCTCACGCCGGATTCGGCGAGCTTCTCGGCTAGGAATGTACCGAACACGTCGTCCGACAGGGTGGACAGGAAGGCGGAAGGGCGTCCAAGACGGCCGATCCCGATGGCGACGTTGAAGGGCGAGCCGCCAGCAACGGCCTCCGCCGGAAAGCCTGCCGAGGCTGGCGCTCCCATAAAGAGGTCGATCAGGGCTTCACCACAAACCAGGATCATCAAAAGCCTCCTGACAAAACCTCAATTACACTCCCGCCCGATCAAGTGTCAGGCATGGCGTCGGGCGGAACAGGCCCTGAGGGAAGAGCCGCGATCCGCTTGAGGTCGCGCAATATATGATCCAGCGAGACGGGTCCAGAGACGCCGCCGAAGCCGAAATAGAGCGTTCTGTAATGGGCGAAGAGTTGCTCATAGATCGCATGCGCTGCCGGATCCGGCTCGAAGGTGCGGAAGGGCAGGCAGATTGCTTCTTGAGCGCTGTCGAGGTCCGGATGCGAACCGGCGGCGAGGCTCGCGAAGATGCTGGAGCCGAGGCCGGTCGGGATCCCGCTTGGCACCAGCACGGGCCGTCCGAGCACATTGGCATAGACCTGGTTCAGAACCGTATTGTGCCGCGGGATGCCGCCTGCATTGATGACCCGCTCCACCGGCACGCCGCCCTCAGCCATGCGTTCGAGAATGATGCGGGTGTGAAAGGCGGTGCCCTCGATGGCGGCGAAGAGTTCGTCCTGGGCCGTGTGCATCAGGTTCCAGCCGAGCGTGATGCCACCGAGATCCGCTTTCACGAGGACCGTGCGGTCACCGTTGTCCCATGTCAGGCGCAGCAGGCCGGTCTGGCCGGCGCAGTACTGCTCGAGGCCCTTTGAGAGCTCCTTCACGTTCGTGTTGGCGCGCCGGGCGATCGCCTCGAAGATGTCGCCGGTCGCCGAGAGCCCGGCCTCGATGCCGACGAGCTTGGGATCGACGCTGCCCGGCACGACGCCGCACACGCCCTGGATCAGGCTGGTCTCTTCCGCCATGGCGATGATGCAAGTGGAGGTGCCGACCACGTTCACCACGTCGCCGACGCGGCAGCCTGCGCCGATGGCGTCCCAATGGGCATCGAAGGCACCGACCGGGATCGGAATGCCGGCCTTCAGGCCGAGCCGCTCCGCCCAATGGGGCGTGAGATGTCCGGCGACCACGTCCGAGGTGACGTATTCGCCCGCGAGCCTGTCGCGGATGCCGTCGAAGAGCGGATCGACCTTGGACAGGAAGTCCTGCGGGGGCAGGCCGCCCCAGCGCGGGTTCCACATCCATTTGTGGCCCATGGCGCAGATGCTGCGCTTCAACTTGCGGGGATCGGTGACGCCGGTGAGCGTCGCCGCCACCATGTCGCAATGCTCAAGCGCCGTCACGAGCCGGCGGCGCTTCTCCGGGTTGTGGCGCAGCCAGTGCAGCAGCTTGGAAAAACCCCATTCGTGCGAATAGACGCCGCCGCACCATTGGATCGCCTCGAGGCCTTCCGCGTGGGCGAGCCGGGTGATCTCCTCAGCTTCCGATTTCGCGCGATGGTCGCACCAGAGGTAATATTCGTCGAGGGGTTCGAGCCCTTCGCCCACCATCACCACGCTCGAACCTGTGGTGTCTATGGCGAGCGCCGCCACGTCCTCGCCGTTCACGCCGGCCGATGCCAGGGCGCCGCGCATGGCGCGGGCGAGAGAATCCATATGATCGGCATGGGCCTGCGTCGCGTAATCCGGGTTCTCGCGCTTTCGGTGAAGCGGATATTCCGCCGTAGCAAGGCCGAGGGAGCCCTTGCGGTCGTCGACGAGCGTGACCCTGACGCTCAGGGTGCCGAAATCGACACCTGCTACAACGGCCATCTGTGTCTCCCCAAAGTGGATGCGCGGCTATTTCTTGTCCTGGCCATAGGTCGCCGTCGCCCCATGCTTCCGGAAATAATGCCGGTCGAGCAGGGCCTGCGATACGCCCGGCGGTTCCGGTTGTAGTGAGAACGTATACATCGCCATGCGCGCGACCGCCTCCAGCACGACCGCGTTGTGTACGGCATCGTCGGGATTCTTGCCCCAGGCGAAGGGGCCATGCCCGGCCACCAGGGCTGCCGGAACTTCCATGGGATCGCGGTTGCCGAAGGCTTCCGTGATGGCAACGCCGGTCGCGCGGACATAATCCTTCTCGATCTCCTCGGCGGTCAGCTGTCGCGTGATCGGAACCGGACCATAGAAATAATCGGCATGGGTCGTGCCCAGGGGCGGAATCGACCGGCAGGCCTGCGCCCAGGCGACGGCGTGTTCGGAATGGGTGTGCACCACGCCGCCGATCTGCGGGAAGGACTTATAGAGGTGGATGTGGGTATCTAGATCGGAGGAGGGACGCAGCTCGCCCCAGACGATCTTGCCGTCGAAATCCGTGATGACGAGGTCATCGGCCTTCATGCGCTCATAAGGCACGCCGCTCGGCTTGATGACGACGAGGTTATCCTCGCGGCTGATGCCGCTGACATTGCCGAAGGTGTAAAGCACGAGCCCGCGGCGCACCACTTCCAGATTGGCTTCCAGAACCTGCTCGCGCAGCTGCTTCAACATCGAGGCGCCTCCTTCATGGAAAACGGCGGCCATTGCTCGCGCCATGGCCGCCGCAGGTGGAATGAGGATCAGCGGGCGGCCGTCCAGCCCTTGTAATCCTTGATGTTGTCGGCGGTGATCAGCTTCGGATCGAGCAGGATTACGTTCTTCTCGGGCTTCTTACCGTTCACGATGCCGACGGCGAGCTCATAGGACTGACCGGCCATGATGTACGGATCCTGCGAGGCCGAAGCCTTGATCAGGGAATTGCCCGATTTCAGCTCGGTCTCGATGTCCGGCGCTCCGTCGACCGCTGTGATGATGAACTCGTTGCGGTTGAGCTGCTTCGCCGCCAAGTTGATGCCTATGGCGGTCGGATCGTTGATCGCGAACACCGCATCGATCTTCGGGAAGCGGGTCAGCAGGCTCTGGCCGACGGCGAAGCCGCCTTCACGGGAGCCCTTGGCGTCCTGATTGTCGGAGAGGACCTTGATGTCCGGGTACTTGGAGAACACGCCCTTGCAGCCGTTGACGCGGTCGACAATGGACGAGACCTGCGGGCCGTTGATGATGAGCACGTCGCCTTTGCCTTTAAGGTGATCGGCGATGTACTGGCAGGCGAGTTCGCCTGCCTTGACGTTATCGGTCATCACGGTGACATCGGCGCCGGCCGCGGCCACGTCGAAGGCCGCTACGACCATGCCTGCGGCCTGGGCACGTTTCACGGAGGGTTCGATGGCCTTCGGGTCGACCGCATTGATCATGACGATGTCGGTGCCGGCGGCCGAGAAGTTGTCCATCTGCGTGAACTGCTTGTTCAGGTCGTAATCCGCGGACACGGAGGTGATCTTGGCGGTGGGAGAGATCTCCTTCGCCTTGGCCTCGATGCCCTTGATGGTGGCGACGAAGAAGGGGTTGCCGAGCAGGCCGACCGAGATGCCGACATTCTTGACGTCCTTGGCGTAGGCCGGGGCTGCGAGAACGGCAGCGGCGGCAAGGCTTAGCGTGAGACGGGAAAGTGCCATTGGTTCCTCCGAGTGTCTTTTGCAGGTGTCCTGTTGCCCCGCGTCTCCCGGATTACGCGCTGACCTTCGGGAGATCGCATATACGAGCGCCCGAAATGGGCGCTGGTATTCCTTGATCAGGTGCGTGCCGACCCCTTGAGACGGTAGCGGTCGAGCGCCACGGCCCCGATGATCACGAGCCCCTTGATGATGAACTGCCAGATGTCGGACACGCCCACGAGAATAAGGCCATTCGACAGGATGGCGATGATGAGCGCGCCGATCAGGGTGCCCCAGATCGACCCGATGCCGCCCACGAAGCTGGTGCCGCCGAGAATGACAGCCGCGATGGCATCGAGCTCATAGGATTGTCCGAGCTGTAATCCGTTCGCGGCGAACAGACGTGCCGCCGACATGACGCCGCCGAGACCTGCTGCTAACCCCGAGAAGGCATAGACGAAGAGCAGCACGGCCCAGACTTTGATGCCGGTGAGCCGCGCCGCGTCCGGGTTGCCGCCGACGGCATAGATATGAACGCCCAGCACCGTTCGTCTGAGGATGAACCACGAGATCAGCACCACCGCGAAGGCGATCCAGACCAGCCAGGGCAGGCCGAACAGAGTGCCGTTGCCGATGAAGGCGAAGGGCAGCTGCGGGTTGAACTGGGTCGTGTCGTTTCCGAGCAGGCGGGCGAGACCGCGCACGGCCGTCAATGAGCCGAGGGTCACGATGAAGGGCGGCAGTTTCGCGAAGGCGATCAGCGCGCCGTTCACGAGGCCGAGGCCCAGGCCCGTCAGAAGGGCAGCGGGAATCCCCAGCATGCCCCATTCCGGAATGAGCGACCCGAGGATCGCCACCATGGCGGCGGCGGCCAGGATCGAGCCCACCGACAGGTCGATGCCGCCGGTGAGAATGACGAAGGTCATGCCGGCCGCGAGCACGGTGTTGATCGAGGCCTGCTGCATCACGATCGACAGATTCTGGAAACTCAGGAATCGGCCCGACATGAGTTCGAACACGATGCCGAGGATGACGAGCACCGGCAGCATGCCGATGGCCTGCAGGGTGGAGCGCCAGGCAAGACGGCGCTGAAGGCTTTGAGACGCCGCATCGGCGCCCTTGGCTCCGGTCGCTTGCAAGCCTGCGCTGGTCTCATTCGGGGATGTCATTCGGCCGCTTCCCTTACGCCTGTCGCGATGGTGATGATGTTTTCCTGTGTCATGGGCGGATGACCGGCTCCGCCGACCTCGCCCTCGAGCCGACCCTCGCGCATCACGAGCACGCGGTCGCAGATGCCGACGACTTCCGGAAGCTCACTGGAGATCACGATCACGCCGACGCCGTTGCGGGCGAGGCTGTCGATCAGCCGGTAGATCTCTGACTTGGCGCCGATGTCGACACCGCGCGTCGGCTCGTCGAGAATAAGCACCTTCGGCTTGGTTTCGAGCAGGCGCGAGAGAAGAACTTTCTGCTGGTTACCGCCCGACAGACTGCCCACTGGCACCACGTCAGCCGCGACGCGGATACCGAGCGCCCGGATCGCCGCCGCCGCCCGCTGCTTGGCGGCCTTCAGGTTGAGGACGCCGCCCAAGCGAGCGTCCCGGTCCAGAACGCTTATGTTTACGTTCTCGCGTACTGTGAGATCGAGGAAGAGGCCGAGATTCTTTCGGTCCTCAGTCAGATAGACGACCCCAGACGCGACGGCGTCCTGAGGTTTTTCGATCGAAAGACGTTTACCCTGGAGAAAGACCTCACCGCTGGCGCGCGGATCGGCACCGTAGATGAGGCGCGCGAGCTCTGTGCGTCCGGCGCCGACGAGGCCTGCGATGCCAAGCACCTCGCCCTCATGCAGCTCGAACGAGCAATCATGCACGCGTACGCCGTCGTCCATGTTGCGCACCGCGAACATCACCGGTCCGCGGCTCTGATGGGCATCATGTTCCTTCTTATAGAACGAGGACAGGTCGCGGCCGACCATCATCTGCACCAGGCGCTCGGCCGAGATTTCGTCGCCGACGAGCGTTCCGACATAGGAGCCGTCCCGGAGCACCGAGACCCGCTCGGCAAGCTCGTAGATCTCGGCCATGCGATGGCTGATATAGATGATGGCAAGCCCTTCCGCCCGGAGTTGCCGGACGAGCGCGAACATCGCCTCCGTCTCGCGGGAGGAAAGGGACGTGGTGGGTTCGTCCATCACCAGGATGCGGGAGTTTGCGATGAGCGCGCGGGCAATCTCCACGAGCTGACGCTCGGCCATCGACAATTCGCTGACCTTCGTGGTCGCCTTGAAATGAACGCCAAGCCGCTCGAGAACCGTCTGGCAGGCCTTCTCCATGGAACGTCGGTCGACCATCGGGCCCGACTTGTGCTCGCGTCCGAGCAGCATGTTCTCGGCCACCGTCAGGTTGGGGGCGAGCGAAAGCTCCTGATAGATGATTGAGATGCCGTGATGACGAGCCGTCAGAGGCCCGTCGATGGTGACATGCTGACCGTTGATGCGGATCTCGCCGCCGGGATCGGCTTGGTAGGCGCCCGACAGGATCTTCATCAGCGTCGACTTGCCGGCCCCGTTCTCGCCCATCAAGGCGTGGATCTCGCCGGGATAGACGGTCAGCGAGACGTTCGTGAGCGCTTTCACGCCTGGAAACGTCTTGGAAATATCTTTCATTTCGAGGATCGGCGCGGATCCTGTCATGGGCGTTTCCCTAAAGGCGTGTTCTTGCAGCGACAGTTTTCAGCCTTGAAGTCTGAAGACTCTATCATGCCAAAAGTTGGATCGGATCAGCAGGGATCGTGATTGCCCTAAATGTTTCAATTCAATCGGGTTTCAATCCCTCCTTTCTAGCCTTGGACAGGAGCGCATGACTTTTTGCCCACGTCGCCAACCTTTATGGCAATGCGCTTCATTTCAAGAGATACAATATTGCCTTGCGAGAAAGGCGGGCACGCACCCGCTTTCCATCAGGGCTGCGCGAATTCCGACTTCAACGCGCGATACAATCTGCGGAAGGCCTCGATCCGCGGGCCATACAGCTCCACGAGCTGCGGCTGGGGTTCGATGGTCTCGAGAATGCTCGGCGCGGTGCAGACAACTTCCGGAGCCTCGCCGGTCGCGGCGAGCCGCGCCAGCCGCGCCGCGCCGAAAGCCGGTCCCTTGTCGCTACCTTGGTATCGCAGCATAGGAACGTTCAGCACGCTAGCGAAGATTCTTGCCCAGAACACACTCCGCGATCCGCCGCCGATCATGCCGGCATAGGTGAGGGGCGTGCCTGCCTGTTCAAGGCATTGCTTCGCATCGGCGAAACTGAAGGCCACGCCCTCGAGGATCGCCTGCACCAGATCCGTCTGCTGCGTCTGCGGCGAGAGTCCGAAAAAAACGCCGCGCGCGTAAGGATCGTTGTGTGGCGTCCGCTCGCCCGCGAGATAGGGTAGGAAGAGAACGGAAGACGGCTTTCGATAAGCGGCTTCGGCCTCGTGCAGGAGCTCGCCGATGTCTCGTTTCAGGACATGGGCTCCCCAGGCCAGGCAACTTGCTGCGTTCAGCATCGCGGCCATCTGAAACCAGCGGCCCGGCACTGCATGGCAGAAGGAATGCACGACGGCCTCGGGCGCCGGGCTGAAATCCTGCGTCGTGACGAAAAGCTGCCCGGAGGTGCCAAGTGAGATGAAAGCCGATCCGTCCTCGATAGCGCCGAGACCGACGGCGCCTGCTGCTGCATCTCCTGCACCGCCTGCCACGACGACATCGTTCTGCAGGCCCCATCGTTGGGCGAGGTCGGTCCGCAGGATGCCAGAGGGCTGTGAGCCCTCCACGAGGCTCGGCATCTGATCGCGCGTCAGACCTGTCGCGGCGAGCGCTTCGTCCGACCAATCGCGCTTGGCTTCATCCAGCCACCAGGTGCCGGCGGCGTCCGACATTTCAGTCACGATCTCGCCGGTGAGCTTGAGGCGGATATAGTCCTTCGGCAGTATCACCTTGCGCACGGCGCGAAAGATATCGGGCTCATGCCGCGCGAGCCACACGAGCTTCGGTGCGGTGAAGCCGGGCATCGGTATGACACCCATGGCATGCGAAAGCTCCGGATGTTTGTCGCCGAGCTCCTGCGCCTCCCGGAACGAGCGGCCGTCATTCCAGAGAATGGCCGCGCGAAGAGGCCGGTTGTCGTCATCGAGCAGCACGGCCCCGTGCATCTGACCCGAGAGGCCGAGACCGCGGATGTCGGCCAGCGCCGATGGGGACTGGGTACGCAGCTGATCGAGAGCGGATTCCACCGCCTCCCACCAGATTTCAGGATCCTGCTCCGACCAGAGGTCGTGCGGGCGGGAGACCTGGAGCGGAACATCCGCTTCCGCCACCGCGGTCTGCCGCTCGTCCACGAGGATCGCTTTTACCGCCGAGGTGCCGACATCGATGCCGAGATAATGGGGCACGCCGCATGCTCCTTGAAATGTTGATGGCCTTGGTTTGGCCTCATGTTCAGAGGAGCATATAGCTCAGCCCGGCCGCTGAGGCATACGGGAGATGAAATCCAGAGGCCTGGCCATGAAAAATTCTCGTGGTCGAAATGTCGCTCGGATATTTAAATGGCAGCGGCATGCCCCAAATAATTCGGCATGCCACAGAATTCCAAAACCCAGTCTGAGTTCACCCGGCCCGATACGCCTTCCTCGGCAGCTGCGTTGAGCGCTGCCGTGCGGCTGCATCTCGGGAAGCAATTGCGCGCCCTCTATGGCGATCCGGCGGAGGATAAGCTGCCGCGCGACCTCGCGCGTCTGGCCGATCGCGTGGCCCAGGTTATCCGTGCGCATACGGAGCCGGTCGACCAGGAGTTCATCAACGGCGTCATGGATGCGCTGCCGAATCTGCGCGCTTTCGCCCTGTCCCTGACCGGCAAGGTCGATCAGGCAGAGGATCTGGTACAGGATACTGTGCTCAAGGCCCTCACCAAGCAGGATACGTTCGAGGCCGGAACGAACCTGCAGGCCTGGCTCTTCACGATTTTGCGCAACGGCTTCTACTCCACTCACCGTAAAACCAGCCGCGAGGTCGAGGATGGGGACGGGACGCATGCCGCGAGCATGATCGCGATCCCGGACCAGGAGGACAAGCTCGCGCTTCAGGATCTTTCGACCGCGCTCGAGAAGCTGCCTCAGGAGCAGCGCGAGGCGATCATCCTCATCGGCGCCGAGGGCATGTCCTACGAGGATGCGGCCGAGGCGCTGGGCGTGAAGGTCGGAACGATCAAGAGCCGCGTCAATCGCGCGCGCAACCGCCTCGCCGAACTGATGGGGACGACACGGCTCGACCACGATCACTCGGTAATCGCCTGACAAATCCATTCAATGCATGCTATGCGTCCGCTCACCACAATGTGAGCGGACGCATAGCATTCCTTTTTGGGGCCTTGCTGCTGCTCCCCGGCAGCGGCGTCCGGCACCCGAACTTGCAACGACAGCCGACGGCCTGAAGGATTTCTCAAGGGCATGTCGTTTGTCGAACTGATCGGGTTCCTCGTTCTCGCCGGAATTGCCGCCTACATCCAGACCCTGACCGGTTTTGCCTTCGGCCTCATCACCATGGGCGGTGTCGGTCTCACCGGCCTCCTGTCGTTGCCAGATGCGGCGATGCTCGTGAGCGTGCTTACCTTCGTGAATGCCGTTCAGATGCTTCACAAGGGGTGGCGGGACGTGGCATGGCGGGAGTTCCGCTTTGTGATGCTGACCAGCATTCCCATGCTCTTTGTCGGATACTGGCTTCTGGAATGGCTCGCCGGGACGCGCGCCGACATTCTGCGAATCATTCTCGGCTTGGTAATCATCGTCTCAAGTCTGCAACTCGCTCGTCGACCCGAGCCGCTTCCCAAACGATCCAGCGATGGTTCGTTCATGTTCTTCGGCAGTATAGCGGGCGTGATGGGCGGCCTGTTCTCGACCGCGGGGCCACCGCTTGTCTATCACTTCTATCGGCAGCCGATGGCGCAGGTGACGGTGCGAGAAACATTGGTGACTGTCTTTGCACTCAATGCCGTGTTTCGGAACGGTCTTGTCGTCTTCTCCGGCAATCTCCCGTCGCCATCGACCCTGACGGGGCTGTTCGCCATCCCCGTCGTCATGGGTGCAACCCATGCCGCACGGCAATGGCCACCGCCGCTTTCGCCCGCCGCCATGCGTTGGATCGTGCTTGGACTGCTGTTCTTCTCCGGTATGTCGCTTGGCGCACCGGCGATCATGCATCTCATCGGCGCCCCCTGACGAAGGTTGGGAGTGCACAAAATATCAGCGGCTCCGGCAGCCCCGTTCCTCGAACTTTTCCCTAGGCTTCAAGGTTGAGCTTGTAGCTGGTGGGTGCTCGAAACCGCTCTTCTGCCAAGGAGGGGAGCATGGAACACAGGCCTCTGTCCGAACTCAGTAGCGTCGCCGATCTGAAGATCCCTGTACAAGCGCCGGTCCTGTCGAAGAGAGAACGCCTGGACCGTTGGGTCGAACTCCTGGAGCGGGAGCCCGACCGCATTCTCAAGACCCTGGACGAAATCGAGTGGAAGCCAAGAGCCCAGCGCCGTGCGCTGCGCGCGGATGGATCCGCCCTGACGGTGGCCTATTCCGATCCAGTGCTTCGGACGGCGGGGCTTCTCAGCGATCGGTTCGGCGATGCGGTCGATTTCTTCCAGATATCCGAACATGATGCTCATATCGTCCTGTGCTCGTGCCATGGCGGCGAAGCCATGCGTGCGGATGAGGCGGCCCGCCGGGTCCGCGGCATCCGGTCACCGAGCCTTTGGGCGCTCTATTTCGGCTGGTTTCGGTAGAGCTCAGGCGGCCCTGGTCTAAGCATCGGACCCAAAAGTGGGAACCACTTTTGGGATCCAATCCGATGCTCATGTCCTCAAAGCGCATCGTTTTGGGGCGGAAAGCCGGGGCCACTTTTCACTAAGGTGGCCCTTCGGGTCCGCACGAGTCGCTAGCAGGTTAGTCCTTATAGGGATCGAACTCGCCAGGGCCTGCCATGGCGACGGCAAAGGGTCGGAGCGTGTGCTCAATTGCGATCGTGCCCCTGTGATAGGCGAGCACGTCCTCCAGCCTCCGATAGACCATGGGACTTTCGTCCACGTCGCCGCCGCGCAGAAGGACTCCTTTCTCGCGCAGCCATGCATCCATTTGATCTCTCGTGAAGCGGGGAGGGCGGATCCATTCGCCAGCCTTGTTCTTCTTGCCCTTTGCCTCCATGCGACCGAAGAGGCGGCCCGCGCCATGCACTGTTGAATAGAGACTGTCGGCACTCTCCGGGCTCTCGACCCCGTGCAGGATCACCGCATTATCGCCCATGGAGCCGCCGACGAAGCCACGCTGCCCTGGGAAAGCCGGCGTCGCACCCTTGCGGACGACCCAGTATTCCTTGTCGCCGTGTTTCTCCCGCCAGACGAAATTGTGATGATTGTGGACCGTATCCGTCACCCGCCCTCCGACGATCTGGCGCACGCGCTCGACCACCCACTCGCGTCCGGCATAGGCATAAAGACCGCCGAGCTTCACGCCGGCAATGTAGCTGCGCCCCACCTCGCTGTCTTGGTGGACGAGGGCCGGGTCGACCTCCATGCCGTCCTTGGCTCCAACCAGCGCAAGGTGCTGGGTCGTGATCTTATGACCAAGGCCGCGTGAGCCGAAATGGACACCGATCCAGATGAATCCCTGCTCGTCCTCGAACAAATCCACATAGTGGTTGCCCGATCCGACAGTCCCCAGTTGGGCGGAGGCCAGCTGTTTCAGATCCCTGACCCCGGCCTCGTCCCAGAGAGGGGAATCGAACAATTCATGATCGACCGCAACGGCGTTTTTCTGTCCGATCCCGAAACTGATGGTGCGGCCGATATCGGCGAGGATGCGCCTCGTCCGCCCAGCGATGTCCTCGTAGCGGGTGTCGAGACGCACAGCCATGTTTCCGCAGGCGATGTCGAATCCTACGCCGCTGATGGAGACATGCTCCTCATAGGCGATCACGCCGCCGATGGGGTGGGCATAGCCGAGATGCCCATCCGCGCAGAGCACGCCTTTGGCAGCGCTGCCGACCTGCATGCAGCGGTCCAGCTGTCTGATCGTCTTCTCGTCGTGCTCGCCGTAGATGCGAGTGTTCGTCGCCAAGAACCATCTCCTCGTTTCGAAGCGATTGGATATGTAACAGTGTATTCAATCCCTCAAGGTCGGTTGTACCGCTCGCGCAGGCGTTCAACCTCGCGCTGTAGGGCATCGAGGCCACGCGCTATGTCTCTGCCCATGTTCTCCACGACGCCCGTGCTTGCAGCTACATCCGGACAATCCAGTGTCCCATCACGCCGGTGTCGGGGCGCGATGCCGCCCTGAGGGGTGAGCAGATAGGCGCAGCCCGTATCCTCGTCTCGCCAGACCACGGGCTGATCGAGAGCCATCGCCGGCGAAGCAGCGAGCATCAAAAAAGCTATGCCGCACCATTGGACGGATCTGTTCATGGCAAGACCTCCGGCATTGAGCCCGACCTTTCAGGCAATGCCGGCTCGAGGGTCCATGTTCCTGGGTGACTGCCCGCTACCTTCCGTCAATTTGACTTCCCGCCGGGTTTAGAGGACATCACGCGGTTTGATAGACCTGTGCCCGTGGGAAATCTCCTCGGCACGAAGGATTCCCCGCCTCCGGAGTCATTGATGGACGGTTCTGTCCCCCAGCAGCGGATGTCTTTGCGCTACTTCTCCGTGGCCCAGCTGACGAGCGTCGTCGAGCGGAGCCATGCGCGGCTGTGCGCCGTTCTCGTGCTGTTGTCGCTCGTCTGCTTCCTGCCGGGCTTCACGTCGCTCCAGCCGATGGACCGGGACGAGCCCCGCTATGCCCAGGCGTCTAAGCAGATGCTGGAGACTGGCGATTTCGTGGATATCCGCTTCCAGGATGAAGCACGGCACAAGAAGCCGGTCGGCATCTACTGGATGCAGAGCGCCAGCGTCGCCATCGGCGAAGCGCTGGGTGTACCCAAGGCGCGGACCACCATCGCGCTTTATCGAATCCCGTCCCTGTTCGGTGCCATCGCGACTGTCCTTTTGACCTACTGGGCCGCTTTGGCCTTCTTTGGGAGGCGAGGAGCCTTCCTGACAGCCGCCTTGATGGCGACCTGTGTGATTCTCATGGTCGAGGCGCGTCTCGCCAAGACTGATGCCATGCTCACCGCCTGTTCCGTCGCAGTGATGGGAGGCCTTGCCCGGGCTTATTTGAGCCGGGGAGCCGGAATCTTGCCCCGGCGGGCGCTCTTGATCTTCTGGACCGGCTTTGCCCTGGGTGTCCTCATCAAGGGCCCCCTTGTCCTCATGTTCGCAGGGCCCACCGCGGCGATTTTGTCCTACAAGGAGCGTTCGGCGCGCTGGCTTCTCACGTTGAGGCCCTGGCTTGGCCTTGTCTTTACCCTCGCCGTCGTGCTGCCGTGGTTCGTCGCCATCGCGATCAAGAGCGGTGGCGCCTTCTTCGCGGCCTCGGTTGGCCAGGATATGCTGGGCAAGGTCGGCACGGCGCAGAAATACCATTGGGCACCGCCCGGCTTCTATCTGATCTCGTTCTTCGCAACCTTCTGGCCCGGAGCTATTCTGGCTGCCATCGCGGTGCCTTTTGCTTGGATACACCGCCGCGAAGAGCCGGTGGCCTTCGCGCTTGCCTGGATCGTGCCGTCCTGGATCGTCTTCGAGATGGTGCCGACCAAGCTCCCGCACTACACGCTGCCGCTTCTGCCGGCAGTTGCGATCATCACAATCATGGCCATCTCGCGCCATTTCGTGGGGCCGCACCGGCCCGCAGCCAAGCTGGCGACGGTTCTGATTCCGTTCATTCCCGTAGGCTTGACCATCGGTCTCTCGGCGGTCGGCTGGTCCTTCGACGGCATGCTGCCCTTCCGGGCGCTTCCATTCCTTGTGATCTCGTCGCTTCTCGCTCTTTGGGCTTGGTGGCTTTTCGTGAAGAACCGGATGATCCCGACGCTATGGGCGAGCTTCGTCTCGGCAGCCTTCCTCGCCATCGGCGTCTTCGGATTCGCCCAGCTCGACCTGCGCTCCCTCAAGGTCTCAGACCGTTTGGCCGAGGTTGCTCGCAACGTATCGTGCGAGAATCCGCAGGTTGCGACCCTCGGCTATCGGGAGCCGAGTCTCGTCTTCCTGACGGGGACGAACCTTGAGATGGTTGAGACGGGAGCCGAGGCTTTGGCCTTCCTGCGTCAGGGCGGATGTCGTGTCGTTTTCGTGGAAAAGCGCTATGAGGACGAGTTCCGGGCCGCGAATGCGCGCCTGCGCCAGCAGCCGGTGCTCTCGACCCGAATCCAGGGATTCAATATCAACAGCGGGCGGCGGGTCGATATCGCCGCCTATGCGACGGGCCTGTAAACCTTGATCGCGATTTGAAGAGGCGGCCGGCAACGGCCCATAACGGATGACTGATTTTTCCCCGGGCCCCCGCATCAGCGTCGTGGTGCCTGTCAAGAACGAGGCGCTCAACATCCTCCCCCTGGTGGAGGAGATCGAGCGCGCCTGCGCGCCGCTCTCGCCTTTCGAGGTGGTCTATGTGGACGACGGCTCGACGGATGCGACCGTGGAGCAGGTCCTGAACACCCGCGCGACCCGGCCATGGCTGCGCCTCGTCCGGCACGAGGCGAGTTGCGGCCAGAGCGCGGCCGTCCGCACCGGCGTCCACGCCGCCCGCGGGCCCATCGTCGTCACCCTGGACGGGGACGGGCAGAACGATCCGGCCTTCATCCCCCAGCTTGTTGCGGCCCTCGACGATCCGCAGACGGCGCTCGTTGCCGGACAGCGGGTGGGGCGCAAGGACGGCGCCTACAAGAAATGGCAATCCCGCATCGCCAACGGTGTGCGCGGAAGAATCCTGAAGGACGGAACGCGGGATACCGGCTGCGGCCTCAAGGCCTTCCGGCGCGAGGTCTACCTGCGGCTGCCCTATTTCGACGCCCTGCACCGCTTCATGCCGGCCCTGGTCAAGCGCGAGGGCCACAAGATTGCGCATGTGGATGTGATCGACAGGCCCCGCCATGCGGGCCGTTCCAATTATGGCATGTTCGACCGTCTATGGGTCGGCATCCTTGATTTAGCCGGAGTCTGGTGGTTGATCCGGCGCCGCCGCCGCGTTCCCGCTGCTCAGGAAATCGTCTGATGTTGATGCGTCTTTCCCACGATCTGGGACTTTATTTCTATGATCTGGTCGTCGCCCGGTTCGATCTGTGGGCGGCCTTCGGCGTGCTGGCACAGTTCGTTTTCGGCGCGCGCTTCCTCGTGCAGTGGATCGCAAGCGAGAAGGCGGAAAAGAGCGTGATTCCCGTCGGATTCTGGCTGCTGTCGATCTCCGGCGGTCTGATGACCCTAGTCTATGGCTTTGCCCGCAGCGACATCGTCATCATCCTGGGCCAAGCCTTCTCGATCTTCATCTATGTCCGCAATTTGATGCTGATTGCGAAAGAGAAGAAAAAGGCCGGAGGCCAAGTCGTCTCCGGCTCAGAGGTCGAAGCTTCGGCGGGATGACCGCCGAAGCCCGGAAGCCTTAGGCTGCTTTGGCATCCGTCTCCCGGAGCCGCGCGAATCCCGCGTCGAGATCCCGCTTCAGATCGTCCAGATCCTCGAATCCGATATGGAATCGCAGAGCGTGGCCGCCGGGCTCCCACTTGGTGGCCGTCCGGTAGGTCGCGCAGTTGAAGGGAATCACGAGGCTCTCGAATCCGCCCCATGAATAGCCCATGCCGAAGAGGGAAAGGCCGTCGAGCATGGCGGCAAGCGCACTGTCGGAGCACGGCTTAAGGATGATCGAGAACAGGCCGGACGAGCCCTTGAAGTCGCGCTTCCAGATCTCGTGACCGGGATAAGTCTCCAGGGCCGGGTGAAGCACACGCGCCACCTCCGGTCGAGTTTCGAACCAACGGGCGAGCCGAAGCGCCTGACTTTCATGCTCCTTCAGACGCACCGCCATGGTGCGTAGACCCCTCAAGCCCAGGAAGACGTCCTCAGGGCCTGGGCACATGGCGAAGGCGTCGTAGGTCTCCCGCAGGCGCTTGAAACAGCGCTCATTGGCCGAGACCATGCCAAGAAGCAGGTCCGATCCTCCGCTCAAGTATTTGGTGCCAGCCTCGATGGCAATGTCGACGCCGCGCTCATGCGGTGGGAAGAGCAGGGGCGTCGCCCAGGTGTTATCCATGAGGACTACAGCCCCATGCCGGTGTGCCACTTCGGCGATGGCGGGGATGTCTTGCATCTCGAGAGACTGCGAACCGGGAGCCTCCGTGAGCACGGCCGTCGTATTCGGACGGATCAAAGCTTCGATTCCGGCACCGACCTGCGGGTCATAATAGGTGGTTTCCACACCAAAATTCTTGAGCACGCCGTTACAGAACTGTCGGGTCGGCAGGTACACCGAATCCGTCACCAGAAGATGGTCACCGGCCTTGAGGCAGGACATGAGCGCCACCGTGACGGCGGCGAGCCCCGAGGGAGCCAGAACGGTTCCCGCCGCGCCGGTCAGTTCCGTCCACGCGGTTTCCAGGGAATTCGTCGTCGGAGTTCCTTTCGTTCCATAGGAATAGCGCCCGCGCCGATGAAGGAGATCGTCGGTCGTCGGATACAGAACGGTGGAGCCGCGATAGATCGGCGTGTTCACGAAACCGTGCTGCTCGAACGGGTCCCGTCCGGCATGAACGAGACGGGTTCGTTCGGATATGTTTTGGGGCTTTGGAGGGAGTTTTGACATTGCTTCAAGGGCTTGCTGAGGAGATTCCGATCTGAAACCGGCCCGGCCCTGCCGTCAAGTCAGGCAAGAAATGCCTTCCATCAAGACTTGACCAGTGATTAATCATGGAATGTGATGGATCTCGATGCCGCCTCAACCGAGGCGGCGCGGAACGGTCTATCCGGGGCTCGGCTGGGGGGTGATAACCATAAACGGTCGAGCCGTGTCGAACTATTGGGAGAAGATACCAACATGAAAAAGGCTCTCGTATCGATTGCCTTCGGCCTGACAGCCAGCCTGTTCGCAACGGGCGCATCGGCCCAGGCGACACTCAACAGTGTGAAGCAGAAGGGCTTCCTGACCTGCGGCTCGAACACGGGTCTTGCGGGCTTCGGCCAGCCGGACGCTCAGGGCAACTGGACGGGCCTCGACGTCGATTTCTGCCGCGCCATCGCTGCAGCCATCTTCGACGACCCGACCAAGGTTCGCTTCATTCCGCTCGCCGCCAAGGACCGCTTCACTGCGCTCCAGTCCGGCGAAGTGGATGTGCTGGCTCGTAACTCGACCGCGACCATGTCGCGCGAGACGCAGCTCGGCCTCGACTTCCCGGCCATCAATTACTACGACGGTCAGGGCTTCATGGTCCGCAAGAAGCTTGGCGTTTCCTCCGCCAAGGAGCTGAACGGCGCTTCGATCTGTACCCAGCAGGGCACCACGACCGAGCTGAACCTCGCCGACTACTTCCGTGCCAACAACATGAAGTACGAAGTGGTGGCTTTCGCGACCTCGGACGAGACGTTCAAGGCCTATGACGCCGGCCGCTGCGATGCGTTCACCACGGACGCCTCCGGCCTCTACGCCGAGCGTCTGCGCGCCTCGGCTCCGGACGATCATATCGTCCTCCCCGAGATCATCTCCAAGGAGCCGCTTGGCCCGGCAGTCCGCCACGGCGACAACCAGTGGGGCGATATCGTCCGCTGGACCCACAATGCCATGCTGAACGCCGAAGAGCTTGGCGTGACCAAGGCCAATGTCGAGCAGATGAAGACCTCCGAGAACCCGGAGATCAAGCGTCTTCTCGGCACGGAAGGCAAGTTCGGTGAGGCCACCGGCCTGACGAACGACTGGGCCGTGCGCATCATCAAGCATGTGGGCAACTACGGCGAGTCCTTCGAGAGGAACGTCGGCGAAGGCTCGCGCCTGAAGATCAAGCGCGGCCAGAACGCCCAATGGACCAAGGGCGGCCTGCAATACGGCATCCCGGTTCGCTAAGCCGATCCAAGACCTGGGCGCCCGGATATTCCGGGCGTCCTTTCAAGAACGATAAAAAGCCGCCCGTTCATGGGGTTCGACCCGAGCATGAACAGGGGAGGACGGCCCGGTATAAAATAAAAAAGCCGTCAGAGGATGAACTCAGTGCAGACCGTTGTCAGTCAGACATCGCCCCCCAAAAAATCGTTTCTTTACGATCCGAAGGTTCGCGGAATCTTTTATCAGGTCGTA
Source organism: Microvirga sp. GN3 (assembly GCF_055792825.1). Taxonomy (NCBI): domain Bacteria; kingdom Pseudomonadati; phylum Pseudomonadota; class Alphaproteobacteria; order Hyphomicrobiales; family Methylobacteriaceae; genus Microvirga; species Microvirga sp. GN3. Next base: position 97,894 of record NZ_JBVVAK010000006.1, on the reverse strand, counting down.
CTCGTCCTCGCGGTCGTCTTCCTGTTTTATGCAGCTGCGACCAACGCCATCGAGAACCTGCAGCGCGCCAAGATCGCCTCCGGTTTCGGCTTTCTGAACAACACCGCGGGCTTCGACATCAGCCAGACGCTGATCCAGTTCAGCGCGGCCGGCGGAACTTATGGCGATGCCTTCCTCGTCGGCCTTCTGAACACCCTGCTGGTATCGGCCATCGGCATCTTCTTCACCACCATTCTCGGCTTCCTCATCGGCATCGCACGCCTGTCCAAGAACTGGATGGTGGCGAAGGTCGCGATGGTCTACGTCGAGGTGCTGCGCAACATCCCGCTGCTGGTGCAGCTGCTGTTCTGGTACATCGCCGTTCTCGGCACCCTGCCGCAGCCGCGCAATTCGCTCGAGATGGGCGCAGGGTTCTATCTGAATTCCCGCGGCCTCTTCATGGCCAAGCCCATCTGGGGCAGCAACATCTCGATTCTCGTCGCGGCTCTCGTGATCGGCCTCGTTGGCACCTTCCTGTACCGCCGCTGGGCGAAGAAGCAGCAGGAGCAGACCGGGCGGCAATATCCCGTCGGCAAGGTCACGCTGGCCCTCACCCTCGGTCTGCCGATCCTGACCTGGATCATCCTTGCCCTGACTGGCGCCAATCCGATCACCTTCGAACTGCCGCGCAAGGGCACGTTCAACCTGACGGGCGGTATGCAGATCCTGCCGGAATTCGTGGCGCTGCTCCTCGGCCTCGTCACCTATACCGCAGCTTTCATCGCCGAGGTCGTCCGCGCCGGCATTCTCGCCGTATCGAAGGGACAGTCGGAAGCGGCGGGCTCCCTTGGCCTCACCCCCGGACAGACCCTGCGCCTCGTGGTGATCCCGCAGGCCATGCGCGTCATCGTTCCGCCGCTGACCAGCCAGTATCTGAACCTGACGAAGAACTCGTCGCTGGCCGTGGCCATCGGTTATCCGGATCTCGTGCAGGTCTTCATGGGCACCGTGCTCAACCAGACCGGCCAGGCCATCGAAGTCGTCGTCATCACCATGGGCGTCTATCTGACGATCAGCCTCGTGACCTCATTCATCATGAATATCTACAATCGCCGCGTGGCGATCGTCGAACGGTAGGAGATCGCATGAGCACCGCCGTCGATATGCCTCGTTTCGTCCGCGCCAAGCAGGTGGACGCGCTGCCTCCGCCGAATCTGGCTCGCGGCCCCATCGCCTGGGTCCGGGAGAACCTGTTTTCCGGTCCCTTCAACACGATCCTGACACTGGTGGTTTTCTACCTCCTCTACGTCACCGTTCCGCCGCTGGTGCGATTCCTGTTCATCGATGCGGTCTGGAGCGGTACCGACCGGGCTGCCTGCCGTGCCGATGCGGGTGGCAGCGAGGCCGGCGCCTGCTGGGCCTTCATTTTCGACAAGATCAACTACTTCATCTACGGCTCCTATACGGTCTCCGAGCGCTGGCGCGTGGACATCTTCTTCGCGCTTCTGGCCATCGGCGTCGGCTGGCTGCTGTGGCTCAGGGCCCCGCGCCGGGACCTGGGGGCAGTCTATTTCTTCTGGATCTTCCCGGTCGTCTCCTACGTCCTCCTGACCGGCGGCAATGCCGATTTCGGTGCGCGCTTCTGGATCTGGTTTGCGATCTTCGGAGCGCTGGTGATCGCCCTGTTCGCCTTCTTTGCCGCGCTCCTCAAGACCGCCATGCGTCCGGCACTTATCATGGGCGGCGGGATCGTCGCGGTGATCGGCATTACGCTTGCCGTCGTCGATATCGATTTCGGCCTGGCCCATGTTCCTACCTCCCTGTGGGGCGGCATCCTCGTGACACTGCTCGTCGCGACGGTGGGTATCGTGGTCTCGCTGCCCTTCGGCATTCTGCTGGCCCTGGGCCGGCGCTCGAAACTCCCGATCCTGCGGATGGCCTCGGTGATCTTCATCGAGTTCGTGCGCGGCGTGCCGCTGATCACGGTGCTGATCATGGCCAACACCATGCTGCCGCTCTTCCTGCCCGGCGACATGACGGTGGACCGCCTGCTGCGGCCTCTCATCGGCACGGCGCTTTTCGCCTCCGCCTACATGGCCGAGGTGGTGCGCGGCGGCCTTCAGGCCATGCCGAAAGGCCAGTACGAAGGCGCGATGTCCCTAGGGCTGAACTATCCGCAGATGATGAGCCTCATCATCCTGCCCCAGGCCCTGCGGATCGTGATCCCCGGCATCGTGAACACCTTCATCGGCCTGTTCAAGGATACGTCGCTTGTCGCCATCGTCGGCATCTTCGATCTGGTGAAGACCATCGAGGCCTCGCGCATCGACCCGAACTGGGCGGCTCCGACTATCGGCATCACGGGCTATGCCTTCGCGGCCCTGTTCTACTTCATCTTCTGCTTTGGCATGTCGCGGTACTCGCTCGGGGTCGAGCGGCGCCTTGCGGCTGGTCAGAAACGGTAAACATTCATGGCGACCACAATGTCATCTCAAACCATCCGCTCCGTCGAAATCGATCCCAAAGCCGAAGCCGCCGTTCAGATGATCGACGTGCACAAGTGGTACGGCGAGTTCCATGTGCTGCGTGACATCAATCTCAATGTGCGCCGCCGCGAGCGCATCGTGATCTGCGGCCCCTCGGGCTCCGGCAAGTCCACGATGATCCGCTGCATCAACCGGCTGGAAGAGCACCAGAAGGGCCGCATCATCGTCGACGGCACGGAACTGACCAACGATCTGAAGCGCATCGACGAGGTGCGCCGCGATGTCGGCATGGTGTTCCAGCATTTCAACCTCTTTCCGCATCTGACGATTCTCGAGAACTGCACGCTCGCTCCGATCTGGGTGAAGAAGATGCCCAAGAAGGAGGCGGAAGAGATCGCCATGCACTACCTGAAGCGGGTCAAGATCCCGGAGCAGGCGAACAAGTATCCGGGCCAGCTCTCCGGCGGCCAGCAGCAGCGCGTGGCGATCGCCCGCTCGCTCTGCATGAGCCCGAAGATCATGCTGTTTGACGAGCCGACCTCGGCTCTGGACCCTGAGATGGTGAAGGAAGTGCTCGACACCATGGTCGGCCTCGCCGACGAGGGCATGACCATGCTCTGCGTCACCCACGAAATGGGTTTTGCCCGTCAGGTCGCCGACCGGGTGATCTTCATGGATTACGGGCAGATCGTGGAGATGAACACGCCCGACGAGTTCTTCAAGAACCCGCAGCACGAGCGCACCAAGCTCTTCCTGTCCCAGATCCTGCACTAAGGCAGATCCGTTGAAATGCAGAAGGCCCCGGCATTGTCCGGGGCCTTTTTATTTGGGCCCGGCGAAGATGCCTGACCATTCAGGTTTAGCGCCGGCTACGTCTCGTTGGGATGTTAACTTGCGTAAAGCTAAGCCTCGGCCATCACGCCTTCTGTCATCGCCGCCTTTTGAGGCCGAACAGGTGACATTGACGCGCCCTTGAGCGCATCTGCTGTGGTCGAGAGCTGCCATTGGAGTGTAAGGCGCATATAGCGATGTGGCCGTCGAACACGTCCTGGCAGATGGGACGGGCACGATGATCGATTGGCTTCCCAGAACCGGCGAGCGTGCCGGAATATGCGGCTCTGTTGGCGGGGCGGCTCCTCGCCCTGGCCAGGGTGCAGACGCTACTGACCCGCGCGGCCAATACCAGCGTCGGAATCGCGACCATCGTGCACGAGGAAGTGAGCGTGCGGGCGCAGCACGAGGGCCAATATGTCCTCAAGGGCCCCGACATCACGCTCTCGCCCAAGGCGGCGGAAATCCTGACGCCTGCTGTCCACGAACTGGCCACCAATGCCCTCAAATATGGCGCGTTCTCTATTCCGAATGGCCGGGCCATTGTGCGATGGGCCGCCTTCGAGAAGCACGGCGGACCTTGGCTGCGCTTCGATTGGACGGAGGAAGGCGCGCCCGAACGGCCTCGGCCGGCGTCCGATGGGCCTCGCCGACGCGGCTTCGGCAGCGAGCTGATCGAGGGCCGCATCCCCTACGAACTTGGGGGCGGGGCGGGTTGTCATCGAGCCCGGCGGCGCCAAATGCCACCTGGAATTCCCGCTCACGGAAGGGCCCAGCGTCCTGGAGACGGGAGCCCCGCAACGGGCATCGGTCTTCGGAGGAGCACTCGACATGTTAGGCGAAGCGGATCTCGGCGGCCACCGCATCCTAGTGGTAGAGGACGATTATTATCTGGCCTCAGACGCCGTGCGGGCTCTCCAGGGGGTCGGGGCGGAGGTCATGGGCCCGTTCCCGACCGAGGAGGCCGCGCGGGCTGAACTGGAGGCGCAGCGTCCCGATGCGGCCGTAGTCGACATCAACCTCGGGGCTGGACCGTCGTTCAAGCTGGCCGAGATCCTAAAGGGCCGGGGCATCCCGTTCGTATTCACTACCGGCTACGACCAGAAAGTCATCCCGCAGGAGTTCAGCGGTATCGAGCGATTGGAGAAGCCGGTCCAACTCCGACAGATCGTCGGTGCCGTTGCGAAAATGCTGACCAGGGCCGCCTAGCGCATCGTGCGGACCCAGAGGGCCGCGTCAGCGACCCGTAGGGCCACGCCAGTGAAAAGTGGACCCGGTTTTCCGCCCCGAACGATGCGCCGCTTAAGGGATCGATCCTCTAGCCCTTCTTTCCCGGTCCCGTTTCCACCGGTAGCTCCTCTCGCGCGCCCCATTCAGACCAGGAGCCATCATAGATCGCCTTGATCGGACGGCCCGCCACCTCGAAGGCGACGCCGAGGATCGCTGCCGAGACGCCGGAGCCGCAGCTCGTGATCACCTGCTGGCCGGAATCGATGCCCGCCTCCGCAATGGCTTTCTCCAACCCTGCCTTGTCCTTCAGCCGCCCGTTTTCGACGATCTCGCCGAAGGGCAGGTTGAGGCTGCCCGGCATGTGACCGGCGCGAAGGCCAGGACGGGGTTCAGGCGCTTCACCTCTGAAGCGGTCCGCCGGGCGTGCATCGACGACCTGCGCCGATCCTGAGCGCAGGGCCTCCTGGACCGCCGATGCATCGGCAACGGCGGAGGTGTTGAAGGAGGGGGTGAAGGTTCGAGGTGCGCGGGGCTTCTCCGGTCCCATCTCGATGGGCCTTCCCTCAGCCTTCCAGGCCGGAAAGCCGCCGTCGAGGAGCGAGACGTCGCGCGCGCCAAAGACCTGAAACGTCCAGCGGACGCGTGGCGCTGCAAAGAGGCCTGCACCGTCATAGACCACGATGGTCATGTCCTCGCCGATGCCCATGGCCCCCACGGCTTTGGCAAACTCTTCCGGTGACGGCAGCATGTGGGGCAGGGAGGACGATGTGTCCTTCACCGTATCAATGTCGAAGCGCACCGCGCCCGGAATATGGCCTGCAAGATATTCCGCCTGTGGATCCCGGTTCTGGGTTGGAAGATACCAGGAGCCGTCGACGATCACGATGTTCGGATCGTTCAAATGCTCCTGCAGCCAGGCAGTCGATACGAAAGGCTGGGACATGGCGGCTCCTTAAAAGATTGGCTCAATCAACCAGGGACATGCGAACGCGGCGGTTCTGCTTGCCCTTCTTCTCGATATCGGTGACCAGGACCGCGCCGATCTCGCCGGTGTGGCGGACATGGGTGCCGCCGCAGGGCTGCAGATCGATTCCCTCGATCTCCACCAGACGAACGCGGCCGGATCCGCGCGGCGGCTTCACCGACATCGTCTTTACCAGACCCGGATTGGCGTCGAGTTCCTCGTCCGTGATCCAGCGTTCGGTGACCGGTGCGTCGCGCTGAATGAGAGCGTTGAGCTTCTCCGTGATCTCGGCCTTATCCAGCCCGGCATCGGGAATATCGAAATCGAGTCGGCCGTCGCCCTCACCGATGGCGCCGCCGGTCACCGGGTAGGGCAGAACGACGCTGAGCAGGTGGAGCGCCGTGTGGACGCGCATGCGTCTCAGGCGACGAGGCCAGTCGAGCTGGAGCGTAACGGTCTCGCCTTCCTTCAAGCGGGAGGCCGTCTCCGGGCCGATGAGATGAGCCACCTGAGACCGATCGGTGCCGTAGACCGTGTTCGCGATCTCGATTCTCTCCCCGCCCGACATCACCAACACGCCGGAGTCGCCCGGCTGGCCGCCACCCTGGGCGTAGAAGATCGTACGGTCGAGAATGATTCCACCCTCCGGCGTGATCCCGAGGACTTTCGCCTCGCAGGAGGTGGCATAAGCATCGTCGCGGAAGAGAAGCGTCGTGGCGGTCATAATTGCCCCGTTCGAAAGAGAGCGGCGATGCTGACGGCAAGGAGGTTCGATGGTCAAGCCATAACCGGCGGGTACCGACCGAGCCTGAGAGCGCCCGCATTCGAACCCGCGATGATCGAACCTGCGACGCTTGCCGCCGGCAAGTATGGGTAAGGGGGACGCGCAGCCGATTGCGGACCTCGACTGTGACGCGAGATCGCAACAATTATGCCCGGCTTGGTCAGGATTTGATCAGGAGAGGAAGGTTGGCTCCGGCGGTAGGATTCGAACCTACGACCAACGGATTAACAGTCCGCTGCGCTACCGCTGCGCCACGCCGGAATAAGCCATACCTTTCGAAGAAGCCTTGATTTGAGCTTCTTGAGCGCCTCGGAGGTCTCCAGGGACGTGTCCGTCGGCGAGGTGGGAGGCATATAGCACGGGTTTCGACGGTTGCAAGTGCATTGTTGGCGCACGGGACCGAAAAGGGCCTGTTGCTCTTTGGGGGGATGGTTGCTATGGAGCAGCCGTCGCGGTCGCGACACGCCCCGGATGGCCTCGTGGCGGAGTGGTTACGCAGAGGACTGCAAATCCTTGCACCCCGGTTCGATTCCGGGCGAGGCCTCCAACAAAATTCTGAAGGCACTATCCATGGTCGATTTCACCCAAGCGCGCCGCATGATGGTTGATGGCCAGCTGCGCACTTTCGATGTGAACGACATGCCCCTTCTGGATGCCATGGACAGCGTTCCGAGAGAGCTTTTTGTGCTCCCGGGTCGCGAAAGCCTTGCCTATATCGACCAGGACATTCTTGTCAGCGACAGCGGCGAGAGCCGCTACATGCTCTCTCCGATGATCCTCGGCCGTATGATCCAAGCACTCGAGATCGATGCCGGTGACAAAGTTCTCGATATTGCCTGCGGCCGCGGCTACTCCTCAGCGGTTCTCAGCAAGCTTGGCGCTCAGGTGACGGCCCTTGAGGCGGATGACACTCTCGCTGCTGCTGCCAGGCACTGCCTGAGCGCTGCCGGTGTCGGCGATGTCACTGTCGCGACGGGTCCTCTTGAGCAAGGCTATGCTGCCAACAGTCCTTATGACGCCATCGTCCTGAACGGCTCGGTCGAGGTTCGTCCGGACGCACTTCTCCAGCAGTTGGCCGAAGGTGGCCGCCTGGTCTGTGTGAAGGGGCGGGGGCGGGCTGCCCGCGCGACGCTTTATGTCCGCTCTGGCGATGCCCTTGGCGAACGCAGCCTGTTCGAAGCCGCGGCACCTCTTCTGGCGCCTTTTGTCCAGACTCCGGGCTTCACGTTCTAATCCCTTCCAAATTCTTAATTTCCTCCTGTTGATAGTGTCGCTTTTTTGCGCCACTCCCAAGCTAAAATCGAGTTGGCCCTAACGCGTTGTTGCCGACTCTGTTCCCTTGGGTATTGTTGCGCTTTGAATCGCAGTGGTTTCTGAAAATGGCGTCTCTTGCGGTTATTCCGTTTCGGTCGCTAGGCAGGTGCGCGTGAAGAAGAAGCATTCCAAGAAGACGTATCGCTTGCTCTTTGGGGCGATGACCTCGGTGTTCGTGCTGATGGGCCCCGACGGGGTATCGGCGGAGACCTTGGAAAGTGCCCTGGCACGCGCTTATGGCAACAATCCGGATCTGAATGCTCAGCGCGCGAATGTCCGCGCGACGGATGAAACGGTCGCCCAGGCCAAGTCTGGATACCGTCCGACGATCAATGGAACGGCCGATGTCAGCCGGTCCTGGGTATCGGCCGAGACTCCCGCGTCGCGGTTCGCGCCGAATACGACGAATACGACCGTACTGAACCCTCGTGGGTTCGGGGTTGAGCTCAATCAGACGATCTTCGACGGCTTTCGGACCACCAACAGGGTCCGCGCGGCGGAATCCTCCGTCCTCGGTTCCCGGGAAACTCTGAACAGCACCGAGCAGAGCATCCTGCTCGACGCTGCTACCGCCTATATGGATGTTCTGAGAGATACGGCCATTCTTGATCTGCAGCGCAATAACGTCGAAGTCATCGACGAGCAGCTGCGTCAGACCCAGGACCGCTTCAACGTCGGCGAAGTGACCCGGACGGACGTCGCTCAGGCGGAAGCCCGTCTGGCAGCCGCACGGTCCGAAGCGAGCTTGGCCGAGGCGACCTTACGCAACAGCATCGCCGTCTACCGGCAGGTCGTGGGTGTCGAACCTGCGCAGTTGGCGCCCGGGCGTCCCCTTGATCGCCTGACGCCCCGCACCGTCGATGCGGCCCTGAAAGTCGCCCTGAACGAGCATCCGGCCATCAAGGCGCGTCAGCACGCTGTCGATGTGGCCGAGCTGCAGGTGAAGATCGAGCAGGGCGCTCTTGCTCCGCAATTGGGTATCGCCGGAGCCGTCGATCAGCGCTATGACCGACAGCAGGAAGGCGATGCCGCGCTTTCGGCTTCCGTGGTCGCGCGGCTGACCGTGCCGATCTACGAAGGCGGTCAGGCCTATGCCGCGACTCGCCAAGCCAAGGAAGTGGCTGGGCAGCGCCGCCTCGAAGCCGATTCCGTGCGCGATCAGGTTCGCGCCGCCGTGAGCTCCTCTTGGGGACGGTTGGAAGCGGCTCGCGCTCAGATCATCGCCGCTCAGGCCCAGATCGATGCCGCCGAGACGGCACTCAGCGGTGTGCGCGAAGAGGCTCGCGTCGGTCAGCGCACGACCCTCGATGTCTTGAACGCTCAGCAGGAATTGCTGAATGCCCGTGTGAATCTCATCACGGCCCAGCGCGACCGTGTGGTGGCTTCCTACAGCCTCGTCAATGCGATGGGCCGCCTCAACTCGCGGGCTCTCGCGCTGAAGGTTAATCACTACAGCCCGAAGATCCATTACGATCAGGTCAAAGATCTCTGGATCGGTACGAGCACGCCTGACGGTCGTTGATAAGTTTCGGGGCCAGAACCAAAAAGTTCTGGCCCCGCTTGTTTTCTTTAAGTTTGCGTAAAATACTTCATTTACATTCGTTCGAATGTGATTCTTGCGTATTTTAGTTTGGATGCGGCTATGGGTTCTGCGAGCCTGAAGGTTAATGAGCCATCAATGGAAGAAATTTTGGCTTCCATCCGGCGTATCATCTCTGACGATGAGGTGCTGCAACCCTCCGGGCCCGAGGAGCCGAGCTCCTCACCTCTGAATAATGTGCTCGACATTGCCGAGCTTCATATGTCTCCACTGACCGCCGCAGGCCCCAATGAGCCGGTGCTCGGACCTTGGAGCCGCGGGGAGGTTCTGGTCGCGGATACGCACCCCGGGGACGATATCGTGGAGGGGCGCCATATCCTTCGCGAACGGGAAGAGGGAGCTCCGGCTCCGGCTGTTCTCCAAGAATCTCCCCGGAAAGCGGTTACCTCAGTCGCGACAAACGAGCCTGCAACGACCGATTTTCTCGTCTCGCATGAGGCCAGCGCCTCGGTCTCCGATGCCTTCGGCCGGCTGAGTGATTCCTTGAAGCCAAGCCAGCCTCAGACGGTAGAGGATCTCATGAAGGAGATGCTGCGGCCCATGCTGAAGGCATGGCTCGATGACAATCTTCCTTCCCTGGTCGAGCGGCTGGTGCGAGACGAAATCGAGCGCGTGACCCGCTGCCGGGGCTGAGCCATCAGAGGACCTCCTGCAGAGGGTGCTTTTGATGCCCGATGCGCTCAGATTGTCGCCCCTCTGTTGACTTCGTCCGATCCGTCCGGTTTGTAGCCGTCTTGCTTGCGCGTTATTCGCGCCAAAAGGCCGGTACTCATCATGATGGACAAGACGTTCGATCCCTCCGCTGTCGAAGCGCGCATTTCCACTCGCTGGGAAGAGGCTGAGGCCTTCAAGGCCGGCCGTGCGGATCGCAAGGACGCGGTACCCTATACGATCGTCATTCCGCCGCCGAACGTGACAGGCTCGCTCCATATGGGGCATGCCCTCAACAACACGATCCAGGACATTCTCTGCCGCTTTGAGCGCATGCGGGGCAAGGACGTGCTCTGGCAGCCGGGCATGGACCATGCCGGCATCGCCACGCAAATGGTGGTCGAGCGCCAGCTGGCCGAGCGCCAGATCCAGCGCCGTGACCTCGGCCGTGACGAGTTCATCAAGCGCGTTTGGGAGTGGAAAGAGGAGTCCGGCGGCACCATCGTGCGCCAGCTCAAGCGCCTCGGCGCCTCCTGCGACTGGTCGCGCGAACGCTTCACCATGGACGAGGGCCTGTCCCGCGCCGTGCTGAAGGTCTTCGTCGATCTCTACAAGCAGGGCCTGATGTACAAGGACAAGCGCCTTGTGAACTGGGATCCCAAGTTCCAGACCGCGATTTCGGACCTGGAAGTCATGCAGGTCGAGGTGAAGGGCAGTCTCTGGCATATCCGCTATGCCATCGAGGGCATGCCCGACCGCTCCATCACAGTCGCCACGACCCGCCCGGAGACCATGCTCGGCGACGTGGCCGTGGCGGTTCATCCGGAGGATGAGCGCTACAAGGATCTGGTCGGCAAGTTCGCCATCCTGCCGCTGGTCGGCCGCCGCATCCCCATTGTGGCCGACGAATATTCCGACCCGGAGAAGGGCACCGGCGCGGTGAAGATCACCCCTGCGCACGACTTCAACGATTTTGAGGTCGGCAAGCGCCACAAGCTGCCGCTCATCAACATTTTCGGCACCGAGGCGCAACTGGCACTCGCCGGTAACGAAGCCTTCCTGCAGGGCCTTGAGCAGACGGACGATCTCAAGGAAGTGCTGGCACTCGACGGCGTCGGCCGCTTTGAGGCTCGCCAGCGCATCGTCCTGATGCTGGAGGAGCGCGAGCTTCTCGTCCAGATCGAGCCGCACGCCCACACCGTCCCGCATGGCGACCGTTCGAACGTGGTGATCGAGCCCTACCTCACGGATCAATGGTACGTGAACGTGAAGCCGCTCGCCGAGCGCGCGCTTGGCGCCGTGCGCAAGGGGCAGACGAAGTTCGTGCCCGAGAACTGGGAAAAGACCTATTTCCAGTGGCTCGAGGACATCGAGCCCTGGTGCGTCTCGCGCCAGCTCTGGTGGGGCCATCAGATCCCGGCCTGGTATGACGACCAGGGCAATGTCTTCGTCGCCCCGAGCGAGGAAGAGGCAAAAGCCGAGGCGCGTGCCAAGAATGGCCGGGACGTGCCGCTCAAGCGCGACGAGGACGTGCTAGATACCTGGTTCTCCTCGGCGCTCTGGCCATTCTCGACGCTCGGCTGGCCGGACGAGACGCCGGAGCTGAAGCGCTATTATCCGACGAACACGCTCGTCACGGGCTTCGACATCATCTTCTTCTGGGTCGCCCGGATGATGATGATGGGCATGCACTTCATGGACGAAGTGCCCTTCGACACGGTTTATATTCACGCCCTCGTCCGCGACGAGAAGGGCGCGAAAATGTCGAAGTCGAAAGGCAACGTCATCGATCCGCTCGACGTGGTGGAGCAGTATGGCGCAGATGCGCTGCGCATGACGCTGACCTCGATGGCAGCGCAGGGACGCGACATCAAGCTGTCGGTTCAGCGTGTCGAGAACTACCGCAACTTCGCGACCAAGATCTGGAATGCGGCCCGCTTTGCCGAAATGAATGAGTGCAAGCGCGTTGCCGGCTTCGATCCGAAATCGGTGAAGGAGACGCTCAACAAATGGGCGCTCAGCGAATGCGCCAAGGCGATCAACGAAGTGGCCTCGGGCATCCAGAGCTACAAGTTCAACGAAGCTGCCGGCGCGGCTTATCGCTTCGTGTGGAACGTGTTCTGTGACTGGACGCTAGAACTGTCCAAGCCTGTGCTGCAGGGTGCGGATTCGCCAGCGAAGGACGAGACCCGCGCCACCATCGCGTTCATCCTCGACGAGATCTGCAAGCTCCTGCACCCCATCATGCCTTTCCTCACGGAGGAGCTCTGGGAGGTGAAAGGGCAGGAGGGCCCGAAGCGCGAGACGATCCTAGCCCTCGCTCCCTGGTCGAAACTCGATGATCTGATCGATCCGCAGGCGGAGGCCGAGATCGGTTGGGTAGTCGATCTCGTCACCGAAATCCGGTCTGCCCGTTCGGAGACGAACGTGCCTGCCGGCGCGCAGATCCCGCTCGTCCTCGTGGCATCCTCTGAGGGTGTGAAGGCTCGCGCCGGGCGCTGGGGCGATATCGTGAAGCGCCTCGCGCGCCTCTCCGACATCTCGTTCGCCGATGCGGCGCCGAAGAGCTCGATCCAGCTCCTCATTCGGGGTGAAGTGGCAGCCCTGCCGCTGGAAGGCGTGATCGATCTCGATGCCGAGCGCGCGCGCCTCGCCAAGGAAATCCAAAAAGTCGACGTGGAGGTCGGCAAGATCGACGCGAAGCTCGGGAACGCGGATTTCATCAAGCGCGCACCGGAAGAGGTGGTCGAGGAGCAGCGTGAACGCCGCGACGAGGCCCTGACCCGCAAGGCAAAGATGGAAGAGGCACTCGGGCGCCTCAGGGACGCCGGTTGAGGCCTATTCTGCAAAACGGACTGAAGGGCATTATCGCCCTTCTTCTCGTTTTGGCAGGCCTGATCGTGCTGACTGCACGACATGGCGATCCGAATATCTTTCCCGCCGGGCGGGATGGTCTGGAGGTCGCGTTCGTTAGCAACGGCTATCACGCGGGATTAGCGCTGCCCCGAAAACAGGTGGCCAATCTCGGGAGTGCCAAGGGGCTACCGGCCCTGATCTCGATAGCTTCACGCTTCCAGCATTATGAGTGGATCGAATTCGGATGGGGTGATGCCGAATTCTATCGCGCAACGCCGACGACAGACGAGTTCCAGTGGCGTCTCGCCTGGCTCGCGCTCACGGGGCAGGGGCAGGGAAGCGTTCTTCATGTCGTCGGCCTGGAAAAAGAGCCGGAGCGGACTTTTCCCACATCCGATCTCGTGAGGATCAGGCTCTCGCCGGAGGGCTTTGCCCGCCTCGGGCAAAAGATCGAAGAATCCTTCGCCTCGGACGAGAGTCTGCGGCCCCAGGAATTAGGTCCCGGCCTCTATGGGCCGAGCCTGTTCTATAAAGCCAAAGGCCATTTCAATCTGTTTCGCGTGTGCAACCACTGGGTCGCGGATCTTTTGGACGCCGCAGGGGTTCCGACGACGCCAAGTCTGGCGATCCTTCCGGCAGGGCTGATCGTGGATTTGACATGGCGCTCCGGCCTGTCACTGGCGCGGATGCAGTAAGCTCCGCTGCCTCAACCCAGGGCGAAATCTACCAGCAGCTTCACGTTCAGCACCACGATCACCGCGGCGATGAGTCCTGCGATGGCGGTGAGCCAGCGCGGCGTGACGAGAGCGCCCATCTTGGCTTTCGAGGCGGTCATGGTCACGAGCGGGATGACGGCAAAGGGGAGCTGAAGGCTCAGGATGACCTGGCTCAGGATCAGGAGTTTCGCCGTGCCGCTTTCACCATAGGCGATGGTGACGCCGGCCGCGGGAATGATGGCGATGCCGCGCGTGATGAGGCGTCGCATCCAGGGCGCCATCTTGAAGTTGATGAAGCCCTCCATGACGATCTGCCCCGCCATGGTCGCCGTCACCGTGGAGTTCAGGCCGCAGCACAGGAGCGACAGGCCGAAGAGCATCGGCGCGATGGCGCTGCCGAGAATCGGCTGGAGGAGGGTGTGCGCCTCACCGAGCTCGGCGATCTCCGTCCGCCCCGTATGGTGGAAGGCAGCGGCCGCTAGGATGAGCAGGGATGCATTGATGGTGAGAGCGAACATCAGGGCGATGGTCGAGTCGAGGGTCGCGAAGCGTAAGGCTTCGCGCCGCTCGCTCAACGTGTCGCCATAGGCGCGGGTCTGCACGATGCCGGAATGCAAGTAGAGGTTATGCGGCATCACCGTCGCGCCCAGGATGCCAAGCGCCAGATAGAGCATGTCGGGATTGGTGACGATCTCGGTCGTCGGGGCAAATCCGGTGATCACGCCGGCCCAGTCCGGATCGGCCATGGCGATCTGGATGCCGAAGCAGATGGCAATCACGCCGAGCAGAGTGATGATAAATGCTTCGACCCAACGGAAGCCGAGATTTTGCAGATAGAGGATTAGGAACACGTCCAGCGCCGTGATGATGACGCCGATCTCCAATGGAATGCCGAAAAGGAGGTTGAGGCCGATCGCCGTGCCGATGACCTCGGCCAAGTCTGTGGCACAGATGGCAAGTTCTGCGAGAGCCCATAGAACCCAGGCGACCGGCCTTGGATACGCGTCCCGGCAGGCCTGGGCGAGGTCGCGGCCCGTGGCGACCGCCAGCCGGGCACAGAGCGACTGCAGAATGATCGCCATGATGTTGGAGATCAGTGCTACCGAGAGCAGAGCGTAGCCGTATTTCGACCCGCCGGCGATGGAGGTGGCCCAGTTGCCTGGGTCCATATAGCCCACGGCCACCAGATAGCCCGGCCCCAGAAATGCTGCTGCCCGCCGCCAAGTCGATCCTGGCCGCACCGTAATCGAGCGATTGACCTCCGGCAGGGAGGGCAGGTCCCGGGAGCGCCGCCAGGCGGCCTTTTGAACGAGGGAAATGGGGGCCGATTGGTCCATGGTCTCTTTCTGCAGTTGCAAATTATTTGCAATAAGAAGCTAACTTGGAATGCTTGATCCGGCAAGTGGGGAATTCGAGCGGGGCTTCAGGCGAGGGCTCGACTTTGGGTGGAAAGGCGAGGCACCCTATTGGAGACAGGCTTTCGGCTCGCCTGTTCTCGCGTGACAAGACGCCCGAGGTTTGCTCTAGGTTTGGTAAAGCCAGACAGAATTGCCGGAACAAGGGTCGGAAATGCTCGAGAGTGTCCTGATTGCGAATCGCGGCGAGATCGCATGCCGCATCATTCGCACCGCCCAGCGGCTGGGGATGCGGACCATTGCGGTCTATTCGGAGGCCGATTCGGACGCGCTCTTCGTGCAGATGGCTGACGAGGCGTATCCCATCGGCCCGCCGCCCGCCCGTGAGAGCTATCTCCAGATCGACAAAATCATCGAGGTCGCCAAACGCGCCAAAGCCACCGCCATTCACCCTGGCTATGGTTTTCTCTCCGAGCGGGCCGAATTTGCGGACGCCTGTGCCAAGAATGGCATTGTGTTCGTCGGACCGCCGGCTTCCGCCATCAAGGCCATGGGCCTGAAGGATGCGGCCAAGGCGCTGGTGCAGCAGGCGGGCGTGCCGGTCGTGCCCGGCTATCACGGTTCGAAGCAGGATCCGGACTTTCTGCGCCAGAAAGCCTACGAGATCGGCTATCCGGTTCTGATCAAGGCCGTTGCCGGCGGTGGCGGCAAGGGGATGCGGCGCGTCGAGAAAGCGGCCGATTTCGATGCGGCGCTGGAGAGCGCGCAGCGCGAGGCACAGAACTCTTTCGGCGATCCGCGCGTGCTGGTGGAGAAATACATCCTCTCCCCACGCCATATCGAGATCCAGGTCTTTGCCGACAGCCACGGCAATGTGGTGCATCTCTTCGAGCGTGACTGCTCTCTCCAACGCCGCCACCAGAAGGTCATCGAGGAAGCACCGGCTCCCGGCATGACACCAGAGATGCGCCAAGTGATGGGACAGGCGGCCGTCGAAGCAGCTCGCGCGGTCGGTTATGTCGGCGCGGGTACCGTCGAGTTCATTGCCGATGGCCGCGAGGGCCTTCGTCCCGACCGGTTCTACTTCATGGAAATGAACACCCGTCTGCAGGTTGAGCATCCGGTGACCGAAGCGATCACCGGGCTCGACCTCGTGGAACTGCAATTTCGAGCCGCATCCGGCGAGACGCTGCCGTTCTCGCAGGGCGACCTCACCATCGACGGCCATGCGGTCGAGGCGCGTCTCTACGCGGAGGACCCGGAAAAGGAATTCCTGCCCTCGACAGGAAAACTCTGGGCCTTGGAATTTCCGGAAGGCGAGGGCATCCGCATCGATGCCGGCGTCGAGGCCGGAGCCGAGGTGACGCCCTACTACGACCCGATGATCGCGAAGGTCATCGCGCACGCTGCAACGCGCGAGGAGGCCTTGGACAAGCTGGCAGAAGCGCTTGGGCAAACGATCGTTGCCGGTCCGAAGACCAATGCGGCGTTCCTGAAGAAGCTGTGCGAGGCCGAAGGTTTTAGGGCAGGGCAGTTCGATACCGGCTTCATCGACCGCAATATCGAAAGCCTCGGGGTCGGACCGCAGCCAGTGGATGAGGTTGCCGTGTCGTTCGGCGCTTCCGCGCTGATCTCGCGAGAGATCGAGCGGCTACGCGTGGCCGAACTGCAGAAAAGCGATGAACCGGCGTCGCCCTGGTCGATGCCGGACGGCTTCCAGCTTCTCGGACTGCGCAGCGTCGGCGTTCCGCTGCGCGTTGATGGCGAACGTGTCGATGCCCGCGAGGTGTTCAGCCGCGAGCATCCTGGTGCGAGTACGGTTGCGTTTGGCAAAAGTGATCCCTGGGCCGATGCGGAGGTTGACCAGGAGGTGGAGGCGCCACACGGCGTCTACATCATCCGTCATGGGCGCCAGACGCTTGTGCAGCCCTACGATCCGTTCGATGTCGATCTCGAGCACATGGATGAGGGCGGCACGGTCAAGGCACCGATGCATGGCAAGCTCATTGCCGTGTTCGTGCAGCCCGGCGAGCGGGTCGAGAAGGGCCAGCGGCTTGCCATTGTCGAAGCCATGAAGATGGAGCATGTGCTGGTGGCGCCCTCCGATTCCGAGGTGGCGGAGATCGCCGCCGAGCCGGGGGCGCAGGTTGCGGAAGGGGCACGCCTGATCGTGTTCAAAACAGAGGAATAAGCTGCGGCGCATTGCCGGGTGACACATCGGGCGAGCACGTGGTTGAAGACGGATATGGCACTTCACCTGATCAAACTCTGCGTCGGCTGCGACTCGATCACGGACCTTGAAGAGTGGATCGAGGAGAACCGTGCGCTGCATCGGCGCCTTGGACGCGATTACGAGCAGACGCATACCACCCGCATGGTGCCGAAGCGCGTCGACGAGCTACTGGATGGCGGCTCCTTGTTCTGGGTGATCAAAGGGCAGGTTGCAGCACGCCAGAAGCTGCTGGACGTGCGTCCCTTCACAGATGCCGACGGCATTGGCCGTTGTCATCTGGTGCTGGAATCGAAGGTGGTTGCAGTGGAGCCGCGTCCGTATCGGCCGTTCCAGGGTTGGCGCTATCTGGCCGCCAAGGAAGCTCCGCGTGACATCGATCTCAAATCGGGCGATCTTGCCGTCATGCCGGAAGACATGCGTCGCGAACTGGCCGAGCTGGGTCTTCTATAACCTATGTGAATCCCTGGAGATGGTTCGATGAGGCTTCTGTTCGCGACAGCCTTCCTTCTGATCGCCACCGATAGCTCTGTCCTTGCGAAAGAGTGCCGCATGCCTGACATGCCTCCTGGCATGAACGTGCAAGTGCCCCCGGAATGCAAGGAACGTTTGCCGGACCGCCGGCTGGAGGCAAAGAGTCAAAATTCTCTCAGGGCGAACCAGGGCTTCATCGATTTAGGGAATGGTACGCAAGTGCGGATCGGCGGCCGTGTCCGGGCGGAAGTCGGTGGGCGCCGTTAGACTTTTTAGCTGGGGATCGTCCTGGAACCGCGCTGCCTTGAATAGCATTGGCTCAGCAGTACAGTTGAGTGGAGGTTCCGATGCTGATGTGTGCATCTGAAGGCCGGCACTGGCGTTACGAAGTCTGCGAGCATGATGACGGCTATCTCGTCCAAATGCGGGACTTGACCACTGGCGAGCTGGACGAGGAATTCTCCACCATCTTCCGCACCCTTCCCGTGGCCTTTGCCTACGCCGAGATGTCGGCCGCCTATGAGCGCTACGCCGCCTCGGAACTCGAACATGTGGATGACGACCAGATCGAGCTCGATGTGGAGGCAACTGAGCGACATTTCATCGATCTGAGCGACAGACTGCACGATTCGGGTATCAACGGGATCGTGGTCCAGACCTGGGAACGGGAAAGCCAGCGCAGCCGGTTCTCGCAGCTGCACTGAAACTTGATTGGGACAGCCCCGGCTTCACGTTTGCAGGCCGGGTTGCTCCCTCTAGCGCATCGTGCGGAAAAGTGGACCCGGTTTTCCGCGCCGAACGATGCGCTCTTCAAAGAGTGGAGCATCGGATTGAATCCCAAAAGTGGATCCACTTTTGGGTCCGATGCTCTAGCATCGCTCCATCACGACTCACGCCGATGATGGAGTTTCCATGGCTGATCTCTCCGCTTTCCCGATCGCGAACCGCTGGCCAGCCCAGCATCCCGACCGGATCCAGCTCTATTCCACGCCCACGCCGAACGGGGTCAAGGTCTCCATTATGCTGGAGGAGACCGAACTTCCTTACGAGCCGCATTTCATCAATATCGGCCAGAACGAGACCTGGACGCCAGAATACCTGTCTCTGAACCCGAACGGCAAAATTCCTTCCATCATCGATCCTAACGGACCGGGCGGAAAACCGCTGCCCCTGTTCGAATCCGGCGCGATCCTCCTCTACCTCGCCGAGAAGACAGGCAAATTCCTGCCGTCCGATCCGGCACAGCGCTATCAGACCATCCAGTGGGTATTCTTCCAGATGGCGGCGGTGGGACCGATGTTCGGCCAGCTCGGCTTCTTTCACAAATTCGCGGGTCGCGAGATCGAGGACAAGCGTCCGCTCGAAAGATATCGCAACGAATCCAAGCGCCTGCTCGGCGTGCTTGAGACGAGGCTGGAAGGCCGCAATTGGATCATGGGCGAGGACTACACCATCGCCGACATCTCTCTGCTCGGCTGGGTCCGCAACCTGATCGGGTTCTATGGCGCGGGCGAACTGGTGGAGTTCGACCGCCTGAAGTGGGTTCCGGCCTGGCTGGAGCGTGGCTTGGCACGTCCGGCCGTCCAGCGCGGCCTCGATATTCCGAAACGGCCCGAATAGGCTTTCGTCGGGCCCTCATTCTTCAACCTTGCAATTTACATCCGCCCCATCCCGGCCCACATGTTGGGGTGGGGACAAAAACGATGATGCTGCTTTTCGGAATCGCGGCGGTCGCCCTTCTGTGGTGGCTTGCCAAGACGTATACGCGGACGGACACGAAGGTTCTGGCGAAGAGCCTCAAAGTCGTGGCCGGTGTCGCGGCTCTTGGCGCGGCCGTGCTTCTCGGCATCAAGGGGCGTTTCGATATGGCCCTCCTGCTAGGGGGCTTTGGGGCCTGGGCCCTAGGCTGGAATGCCCTGAACATTCCCGGCCCCTGGCAGAAATTCCAGCAGGCGACCGGCCGCTTCTCCCGCATCCGATCGGCGATGATCGAGATGGAAATCGACCACGCGACCGGCGCCGTCGAGGGCAGCATTTTGGTCGGGGCTTTCGCTGGCCGCCGCCTCTCAAGTCTCGATCCGCAGAGCCTGCGCCGTCTCTATGACGAATGCTGTGCCCATGATCCCCAGGGCGTTCCGCTCCTAGAGGCTTATCTTGATCGCAGGTTTTCCGGCTGGCGTGAAAACGCTCAGGGAGATCGTGACACGCGGACGCGCACCCATGCGCATTCGGGCGTAATGACGAAAGAGGAAGCCTATCAGATCCTGGGGCTTCAGCCGGGTGCGAGCCTCGATGAGATCCGAAAAGCGCATCGGACGCTCATGAAGAAACTCCATCCCGACCAGGGAGGGACGGCGTATCTCGCGGCTCGCGTGAACGAGGCGAGAGAAGTTTTGCTGGGCCGACATCGCTGATACTCCACGCGCGATCCGGTTTGTCTTTAGACTGCGGCGGCGCAAACACACGCGCCGTCGCAGAACTCCCTTACATCAGATCAGCTGCGCGAGGCGAAGCAGTTCATGCCGCCCTTCTTGAGCTGCTTGCAAGCGTTGGCGGCACCGTTGGATTCGGAGAAGCCGGAGAAGCGGGCACGATAGAGCGTGCTGCCGTCCACAGTCACCTTCTCGGTGAACGGAGCGGCCTTGTTGAGGAGCTTGCCGAAGCGGCTGCGGGCCGAGTCGAGCATGGCCTTGGCCTTGTCCTCGTCGTCCGTGGCGCCGAGCTGGATCACCCAACCCGTCACAGCTTTTTTGGGTTCGGCAACCTCAGTTTTGGGAGCATCCGTCTTGAGAGATGCGACCTTGGTCGCCACAGCGGTGGTTGCAGCCGGTGCGGGCTCGACTGCCTTCGCCTCGATCTTGGCCTGCAGAGCGGCCTTCTGAGAGGCCGGGATCTGGGCCGGAGCCGGCAGGGCGGCGTAGGCCTGGGCGTTCAGGGGCAACGGCTCCTGTCCCTTCTGCCACCGCACCGAGGAGGGTGTGGTGGTCGAGCTGGCGCCGGCGGCCGAGGCCACGACGGGGCGCAAGGTATTCAGGTCGAGCGGCTTACGCTCGGGTGCAGCTTGAGGCGTCGAGGCCTGCGCGACAGGAGCCTGTGGGGTGGCCGAGGCGACTCGCACAGGAGTTGCGACCGGAGTGGCTTCAACCGGGCGCGGAGCCGGAGCTTCGGCTACCATGGCGGGTCGGCTCTCGACTACGGCTGGTGCCGTACGAGCACCGGCATAGGCGCGGGGCAGGTGATCGTCGATCAGGGCCGCCATCTTCTGGTCGCGAGAAGAGCCGGAGCGGCCGCCGAGCACGACGGCGACGATGCTGCGGGTATCGGTATTGACCGAGGTCAGCAGGTTGAAGCCGGAGAGGCGGGTGTAGCCGGTCTTGATGCCGTCCACGCCTTCGACCTTACCGAGCAGACGGTTGTGGCCGCGGATGGTGCGGCTGCCGTACTGGAACGAGCGGGTCTGGAAATAGGCGAAATATTTCGGGAATCGGTCCTGGATCGCGCGGCCGAGGACGGACAGGTCGCGGGCGGTGGTGATGTTCGGCGGCTCATGCGGCAGGCCGTGCGGGTTGTAGAACGCGGTTGAGCTCATGCCGAGCTCCTTGGCCTTGCGGGTCATCATCTGGGCGAAGGCATCCTCTGAACCCGCGATGTTTTCTGCCACCACGACCGAGACGTCGTTGGCGGATAGGGTCACCATGGCCTTGATGGCATCGTCGACCTCGATAGCTGATCCGGGACGAAGACCGAGCTTGGTCGGAGGCTGGCTTGCGGCATAGGTCGAAACGGTCAGGGGCGTGTCGAGGCGCATGCGCCCGCGTTCGAGCTGCTCGAACAGCAGGTAAAGGCTCATCACCTTGGTGATCGAAGCCGGAATCCGGGGTTCGTCGATATTCTCGCCCTGGAGCACCTTGCCGGTCTTGGAATCGACGACGATGGAGGCTGTGAGAGGGCTGCCGCCGCCGGAGGGCTTAGCCCTGCGGCGCGCTGCATCCGCCGGAGAGGAAAACGCAACCGCAACTGAAGCAATAATACCAATAAGAGCCCATGTCTTTCGGTGTCCCATCCAAACCGAATTCATGCTGCAAAAATCCCTGTTTCGTTTGGTTTTAGGCCCGTGCGCCCGGCTCTCTGAAAGGAACCGTTGCCAGCACAACACATCCTCCGACAGTAAGAGGATGCGGTTACGGGGCGGTTAACGGGGGAGAATCGAATGATTGAGATATTGTGCAATGCACAATAGAACTTGACAAATTTTGTGCACTGCACATATTGAGTTCGTCAGCTATCCAGCGGCGCCAACCGTCATTTAACGCCTTATTGCCGAGGTTCACAATGCTTCAGCCGTTTACCCAGATTCAGAAATTCGGCCAGGACAACCTGGATGCCACCGTGAAGGCCCTGGGCGCCTTTTCCAGCAACAGCCAGGCGATCGCGACCGAAACAGCGGATTTCGCCCAGAAGTCGTTCGAGCAGACCTCTGCGACCGTCGAAAAGCTCATCGGTGTGCAGACCCTCGATAAGGCTTTTGAAATCCAGACGGCCTTCGTGAAGAGCACCTATGACAGCCTCGTGAGCCAGACCACTAAGATGGGCGCGCTCTATTCCGCTCTCGCGACTGAGACGATCAAGCCTTACGAGGGCCTCCTTTCCAAGGCGACGACCGCCTGATCGGACGATTGCAGCTCTTCTCTCATGATGAAGCGCCCGGGCCTGTCCCGGGCGTTTTGCGTTGGAGCTGCCATGCGCCTAAGGCTTGGCTGCACGCTTGCGCCGCTCGCGCAGGAGTGACCAAGATGTCGCTCTTTTCCAGGAGGCTGCGACCACCCATCTGGTTGATCTGGCGAACCGAATGGAGCGACTATACATTTGGCTTGGTGTCGACGGCCCGAGACAGGTGGGCCGAAGGCCGAGGGCGAGAACAGAAGAAGGGGCGGTCGTCCGATTATGCTGCGGTTAGCTCAAGGTACTTTGACCCTGTCGGAGTCTTTTCCGATCTCCGCTGCCGGCGGTTCACAGCCCCCTGGAGGCGATGATGGCGGTCGCTCGAACACGGCCATCATCACGAAAACCAAACCGCGCACGAAACGGCCGAACCTTTACCGCGTTCTTCTCTTGAACGATGATTACACCCCGATGGAGTTCGTGGTGCACGTGCTGGAGCGCTTTTTCAACAAGAACCGTGAGGATGCAACCCGGATCATGTTGCACGTGCATCAGAATGGCGTGGGGGAATGTGGAGTTTTTACTTACGAAGTTGCTGAGACGAAGGTGACTCAGGTGATGGATTTCGCCCGGAAGCACCAGCACCCTCTGCAATGTGTCATGGAAAAGAATTAGCCGAGCCCCGTCTCATAAAGGACAAGCCGTTGCCGAGCTTTTCTCGCAGTCTTGAACAAGCCCTTCACCGAGCCCTCGCTCTTGCGGGTGAGCGCCGCCATGAATACGCAACCCTTGAACACCTCCTCCTGGCTCTGATCGACGACCAGGACGCCGCGGCCGTCATGCGGGCCTGCAATGTCGATCTCGATGTTCTCCGCCGCAACCTGATCGATTACGTCGACAGCGAACTTGCCAATCTCGTGGCCGATGGACGCCAGGATTCCAAGCCGACGGCCGGTTTCCAGCGTGTGATTCAGCGGGCTGTGATTCATGTCCAGTCGTCCGGTCGCGACGAGGTGACGGGTGCGAATGTGCTTGTCGCCATCTTTGCCGAGCGGGAGAGCCATGCGGCCTACTTCCTGCAGGAGCAGGACATGACCCGTTACGACGCGGTCAACTATATCAGCCACGGTATCGCCAAGCGTCCCGGCCTCACCGAGAGCCGCTCGCCGCGCGGATCCGAGGAGGAATCCTCGACCGAGCGTCCGACCCAGGACGAGGGTGATGCGCGGAGTAAGAAAAAGGGCGACGCGCTCGAAGCATACTGCGTCAACCTCAACAAGAAGGCGAAGGAAGGCCGGATCGATCCGCTGATCGGTCGTGAGTCCGAGGTCCAGCGCACCATCCAGGTCCTGTGCCGCCGCCAGAAGAACAATCCGCTCCTCGTCGGCGAGCCCGGCGTCGGCAAGACCGCCATCGCGGAAGGTCTGGCTCGCAAGATCGTCCAGGGCGAGGTGCCGGAGGTCCTCAAGGGAGCCACCGTCTTCTCTCTCGACATGGGCACGCTCCTGGCGGGCACCCGCTATCGCGGCGACTTCGAAGAGCGTCTGAAGCAGGTGATGAAGGAGATCGAACAGCACCCGAACGCGATCATGTTCATCGACGAGATCCATACGGTGATCGGTGCTGGTGCGACCTCCGGCGGCGCCATGGATGCCTCGAACCTGCTCAAGCCTGCCTTGGCTCAGGGTACGCTGCGCTGCATCGGCTCCACGACCTACAAGGAATACCGGCAGTATTTCGAGAAGGATCGGGCCCTCGTGCGTCGCTTCCAGAAGATCGACGTCAACGAGCCTTCGGTGCCGGATGCGATCGAGATCGTGAAGGGGCTGAAGCCTTACTTCGAGGACTTCCACAAGCTGAAATACACCAACGACGCCGTGAAGGCGGCGGTGGAACTGTCGGCCCGCTACATCAACGACCGGAAGTTGCCGGACAAGGCGATCGACGTGATCGACGAGACCGGCGCATCGCAGATGCTCCTTCCCGAAGGCCGTCGCAAGAAGACCATTGGCATCAAGGAGATCGAGGCGACCATCGCCACCATGGCCCGCATTCCGCCCAAGACCGTGTCGAAGGACGATGCCGAGGTGCTCGCGCACCTGCAGGATACCCTGAAGCGGGTCGTCTACGGTCAGGACAAGGCTATCGAGGCGTTGTCCTCGGCGATCAAGCTGGCCCGCGCTGGCCTGCGCGATGCGGAAAAGCCCATCGGCTCCTACCTCTTCGCCGGCCCCACGGGCGTCGGCAAGACGGAGGTGGCCAAGCAACTGGCGGCCTCGCTCGGCGTCGAGCTCCTGCGCTTCGACATGTCGGAATACATGGAGCGGCACACGGTCAGCCGTCTGATCGGTGCGCCTCCCGGCTATGTGGGTTTCGATCAGGGCGGCCTGCTGACCGACGGCGTCGACCAGCATCCGCATTGCGTGCTCCTGCTCGACGAGATCGAGAAGGCGCATCCGGATCTGTTCAACATCCTGCTTCAGGTCATGGACCACGGGAAGCTGACGGATCACAACGGCAAGCAGGTCGATTTCCGCAACGTGATCATCATCATGACCACGAATGCGGGGGCTGCCGACATGGCCCGTCCGGCCTACGGCTTCACCCGCACCAAGCGCGAAGGTGACGATACGGAAGCGGTCAACAAGCTGTTCACGCCCGAGTTCCGCAACCGACTCGATGCGATCATTTCCTTCGCTCATCTGCCGAAAGAGGTGGTTCAGAAGGTCGTGGACAAGTTCGTCATGCAGCTCGATGCCCAGCTTGCCGACCGCAACGTCTCGATCGAACTCACGGACGAGGCCCGCGACTGGCTGGTCGAGCATGGCTATGACGAGGCCATGGGCGCTCGCCCAATGGGCCGCCTGATCCAGTCGACCATCAAGACGCCGCTGGCGGACGAAGTCCTCTTCGGTCGCCTGAAGAATGGCGGTGCCGTTCATGTGGTGGTCAAGACGGACGAGATCGGTCTGCAGAGTCTCGGCTTCGAATATGTCGAGGGTCCGGTGAAGCCGAAGCCCGAGAAGGACGTGGCGAATGCTGCAAAGAAGAAGCCCAAGGCCAAGGCCTCTTCGTCGAAGGCGAAAAAGACCGTGAAACCGAAGGGATCCGATGGTAATGGGGGCGGCGGTGTCCGCACCGTTCCGAAAGTTCCGTTGGTTAGAGCATGACGACCGAGATTCACGAGGGACCCCTGGAAGCGTCCCGAACCCTGGAGACGCCGGCGAAGTTGTCATGGCGCGAGAAGCGCTATCTGCGCCGTCGCCGGCGTGTATGGTTCGAGGAAATCTTGGGGTGGATCCTCGTGCCGGTGATCATCTTGGGCTGCTATTGGCTGCTGGACATCGGCCTCAACGCGCTCGGCACCTCGCCATCCGCGATTATGGAAGGCATCGACGCGATCATCTCCAGTCTTTAAGAGTCTGACTCAAAATGCGGCTATCCGCTGCCACCGAGGTGTCTTCCTGGCGCTCCCCGCACCTGAAACGGTGAAAATCTGTCCCGTTTGGGCCTGATTAAGCTTCCTATTCCTGCCAGGATGCAGCCACAGGATGCGTTCCGGGAGTTTTCAGTCAGCCTCTAAGATTGGCTGAGACTAGCCCAGCCGTCTATCAAGCCGCATCGGATCAAACGCCGGTGCGGCTTTTTCCTTGGCGACTCACCCGCATCAAGTAGGCTTTAATTAACCTGCTATGCCGAACTGCATATGCGCGACGTCAAATGCAGCCGAGTTTGGACGCTTCGAATCAAAGCTTGGCGGTTGGTGGGCAAATAACTCATCGGTATTAATTTTATAATATTATGTATTACTCTCTGCAGTGGTTTTTGAGTTCAGAATAATAATTTTTTACATAGTTTAATTTTGATATGATCAGGGCGGCCGCCTGGATACTGTGTCAATATAAATGAAAAAGATGTAGTATTGTTTGAGATTATGCGACTTCATGGTTGTCCAAGGTCATTAGTTTTTCTGAAAAACAAAGATCATATTCAAAATGGGGCAATGAGGCATGAACGATGAAAATCGCAATATTAGGCCTCGGCTATGTCGGATTGACAGCTGCTGGCTGTTTGCTCAAGGAAGGGCACTTTATCCTTGGCATTGAGCCAAACGAGGACAAGCTAGCACTTATCAAAGACGGAAGATCTCCAATCTATGAGCCCGGTCTCAATGACTTGCTTCTTCTCGGAGTGCAGGAAGGTCGGCTTGAGACCTCTCTGAGCGTCGATGGGCGTCTCGGTCACTGCGATATTGTGATGGTCTGCGTGGGCACACCTAGTGCACCCGATGGCTCGCACAACATGTCTTACATTGCGGAGGTATCCCGGCAAATTGCGTGTCACGTTGACCCTGCCCGCCGAAATCCGCTGACGGTTATGTTCCGCAGCACGTTTCGCCCAGGCACAATCGAGCAACTCGTGCGCCCAATATTTCAAGGTATTCTTGAGGAAAACCTGTCCGCCGTGGAACTGATTTACAATCCGGAGTTTCTACGAGAGTCGACCGCTATAAAAGACTACTTCAATCCGCCAAAGATCGTCGTAGGAACCGAGGGCGGCAAACGCTCGGCTAATGTGAATAAGCTGTATGAGAACATGTCCGCGCCGATATTTTACACTGGCTATCGTGAGGCAGAATTCATCAAGCTCGTTGATAATACCTTCCATGCTCTCAAGGTAAGTTTTGCAAATGAAATAGGCCGTGTCTGCTCAAAACTCGGGATTGATGCCGGCAAAATTCATGAAATGTTTGTTTCCGATACGAAGCTGAACATCTCGCCGCAATATCTTCGGCCAGGCGGGGCTTTCGGAGGCTCATGCCTGCCAAAGGATGTACGTGCGCTAAATTTCATCGCTGAAGAAATTGGAGCCAATACGTTTGTTATTGACTCCCTTTTGCGATCGAATGAAGCACACAAGCGATTTTTAGTTGAGCTGGTCACAAAAGGCCTAGCCCTTGAAGCAAAGGTGCTTTTGGTCGGACTTGCATTCAAGGCAAATAATGACGATCTGCGGGAAAGCCCCAATCTCGATCTCGCGCGTCGTCTGCTTCAACTGGGATTTCGCTTATCGATCTATGACCCAATGGTTGAGCCGACCAGCATGATGGGTCACAATCTCGGCTATACGTACTCTCATTTGCCGAACATTGGAGAGATCCTCGTAAGCAAGGAGGAGGCAGAAGCAACGACCTTTGATCTTGTTATAGATGCTAACGGTCTCGCAAATAGGCTGTCTCTCAGATGTAACTCTTTATTCGATATAAATGCTCTTCGATAAAGTGCGTTGGAGACCAGCCTTCTGGCCGCCCCGCTGCAGCACCCCGACCCTGAGAACTATCCATTCTGTTCGACCTCGAAATAGTCGTGATGACAATCGTATGGATGTTTTATGATTCTCACGTGGACTGAGCCTGAGTTGTCGAGCGCGTCCAGGGTAATCCGCCCTTCACACTATCGACGATCTCAATCCAGCGGAGGCGTTAGTCATGAGCCTCATCACCCCAGTTCTGATGTCGGGCGGCACCGGCAGCCGTCTGTGGCCCCTTTCCAGAGAGGCTTACCCGAAACAGCTCCTGCCGCTACTGGGGCAGGGAAGCCTGTTGCAGGAGACGCTTCGGAGGGTATCCGGCCAGCCGCTTTTCGGCGCGCCTCTCGTGATCGCCAATGCAGAGCACCGGTTCCTGATTGCGGAGCAACTCCGTGAAATGGGATGCGCGGATGCCACTCTTCTGCTTGAACCATTTGGGCGCAATACCTGTCCGGCGGCGGCAGTGGCTGCCATCCTGGCCTCCAGGCAGGATCCGGACAGCCTGATTCTGCTGATGCCGGTCGATCACTGTATCGGGAACGTGCCGGAATTCCAGGCGGCCATCGAAGCGGGGAGAACGGCTGCCGAGCAGGGCCGTTTCGTGCTCTTCGGCATGACACCCAAGGCTCCCGCCACCGGGTATGGCTACATCCAATGCGGAGAGAGCCTCGAAGACTCGCGTATCCGTCAGGTGCTGGGCTTCAAGGAGAAGCCAGACGCGAGTACGGCCAAAAGCTATGTCGAGTCCGGGACATACTCCTGGAACAGTGGCATCTTCCTGCTGCCGACACGCCGATTTCTGGAAGAATTGAGGCGCCTGGAGCCAAGATTGCTGCAGGCTTGTACCCAGTCTGTCGACAAGGCCACCGTCGATCTGGATTTCCTGCGCCTCGATCCCTCATCCTTCCAGAACATACCCGACATTTCGATCGACTACGCGGTGATGGAAAAGACGTCCCTTGCAGTGGTAGTGCCCATGGATTGCGCATGGTCGGACGTTGGTGCTTGGTCCGCATTGTGGGATCTGGCCTCAAAAGATCAGGATGGCACGGTCGCCCTCGGTGATGTGGTCGCGCTCGACAGCAGCGGCTGCTATCTCCGCTCGGACGGCCCCTTGGTGGCGGCTGTTGGAATTCAGGATCTCATCGTCGTTGCAACCCAGGACGCTATTCTGGTCGCGCAGAAAGAGCGAGATCAGGACGTCAAGAAGCTCGTGGACCAGTTGAAGGCGAGGGGACATGATAGCGCCGTCCAGACGACACGGGTTCACCGGCCGTGGGGCTTCTATCAGTCCCTCCACATGGGTGAACGCTTCCAGGTCAAGCGCATCACGGTGAAGCCCGGTGAGAAGCTATCGCTGCAGAAGCACTACCATCGCGCAGAACACTGGATCGTGGTGAACGGGACAGCTCTTGTCACCCGCGATAACGAACAGATCCTGCTGCGGGAGAACGAGTCAGTCTATCTGCCGCTGGGCTGTGTGCACCGTCTGGAGAACCCCGGTCGCGTGCTCCTCAATCTGATCGAGGTGCAATCCGGCGCCTATCTCGGGGAGGATGACATCGTACGATTGGAGGATGTCTATGCACGGGACAGCAATGATGGCTTCGAACGCATGCGCCATCGGCTGACTGTTGCCTAAGATCAGGTCTCTGAGGAGTGGCTCGTTCGTGATTTCCTGCGTCGGAGCGAACGTGATGAGCCAGGGAGGTTCATCATCCCAATCCCACTCCGATCTGACTCTGCGATCCGCTGCCACTGCTGGGTCGTCAATTCATAGCGTTTGGCCATGCGCGAGCCCCCAGATCCAATAAGCTTGGGGGCTCATGCCTCACACAATCAGCCTGTTTAGGGTGAAGAGCGTTTCCCCGGGGCGGTTTGACTTGGCCTCCCACGAACCCTAGCCTCGCTAACCCGTCGATCACCTATGAGATGAAATTCTGACAGGCAACGAGGACACTGTGACGAAACTGATTGGCATTTCGGGAAGCTTGCGCCAAGCCTCGTTCAACTCCGCATTGCTGCGAAACGCAGCGGGACTGATGCCCGAGAATACGGAACTCGTGGTCGAAACCATCCGGGGTATCCCGCTCTATGATGGTGATGTCGAGGTCAACGAGGGGATCCCTCAGCGCGTCGAAGAGTTGAAAGATGCCATCGCCGCTGCGGATGGGCTGTTCCTCGTCACGCCGGAATACAACAATTCGATCCCCGGCGTGTTCAAGAACGCCATCGACTGGCTCTCCCGGCCAGCCTCGGACATCAAGCGCGTTTTCGGCAGCAAGCCAGTGGCTGTCATTGGCGCGTCGCCGGGCAGTTTCGGCACAATCCTGTCACAGAATGCGTGGCTCCCGGTGCTGCGTACGTTGAGAGCCGATTTCTGGGCCGGAGGGCGCCTGATGGTGTCGCATGCGCAGACAGTCTTAAATCAGGATGGCACTTTCGCCGATCAGAAGGTCGAGGAGCAATTGCGCAAGTTTCTCGAAGGCTTCACAGCTTACGTTCGAGCCGCACGGCAAAACGCATCCGCGCCCTGAGCCTAATCCGCTTTCCGCTGTTTGAACGGAGATGCCTCCGATAGCTCGCCGGCAGCTTCGGATACATAGAGCCGCTCCTGATCGAGATAGGCCTGCACCGCCCGGCGCAGCGAGGGATCGGCGATATCGTGAGCCGAGGAGGTGATCACGGGCCTGTAACCCCGTGCGAGCTTGTGCTCTCCCTGCGCCCCCGCCTCAACCCGGTCGAGGCCACGGGCGATGGCGAATTCGATGGCTTGATAGTAGCAGACCTCGAAATGCAGGAAGGGGTGATCCTCGATGCACCCCCAATTGCGGCCATAAAGACGCTTATCGCCGATGAAGTTGATGGCACCGGCGATGTAGCGTCCGTTGTGCTTCGCCATGACGAGGAGGACCCTCTCGGACATGCGCTCGCCGATGAGGGAGAAGAAGGAGCGATTGAGATACGGCCGCCCCCATTTCCGGGAGCCTGTATCCATGTAGAACGCGAAGAAGGCGTCCCAATGCGCTTCCGTGATGTCCTTGCCGGTCACCCACTCGATGGAAATGCCGTTTGCCAGTGCGTCGCGCCGTTCGCGCCGGATTGCCTTGCGTTTGCGGGACGCCAGCGCAGTCAGGAACTCCTCGAAACTGCCATAGCCGTCATTGAGCCAATGGAACTGCTGATCGTCCCGCTGCAGAAATTTTTCCGATGTCAGTGCCTTGAGATCTGCGTCCTGCAGGAAGGTAACGTGGATGGAAGAAGCCCCGGTCTGGTCTCTCAAGGCTCTTAAGCCCGCGATCAGATAGGAGCGGACCTCCGCCGCTTGAGGTCCGTTCGGGACGAGGAGGCGAGGGCCTGTGACCGGTGTGAACGGTACCGCGACTTGGAGCTTGGGATAGTAATGCCGGCCCGCACGGGTGTAGGCGTCCGCCCACGAATGGTCGAAGACGTATTCACCCATGGAATGGGACTTGAGATAGCAGGGGGCCGCGCCCAGCAGTTTCTCAGCCTCGTCCTCGACGAGAATATGAACAGGGGCCCAGCCGGTCTTTCCCCCAACACAGCCGGAATCCTCCAGCGCGGACAGAAAGGCATGAGATACGAACGGATTGAACGGATCGTCGTCGCCGGAGCCGGCATTGACGGCGCAGGCATCCCAGTCGGTGGCGGGAACTGCCTTCAGGCCTTGGGCAATTTTGACTTGGAAGGTCACAGGGTTTGAAGGATCTCGCCGTTAGGGATTATGAGCTAATCACTCGGCGAGATCCTTGCAACCATCAGGGCAGGAAGCCCTCGAAGACCATCTGGTCGGCATGCTTCTCGGCCCGGGCGCGATCTTCCGGGTTGCGCACGGTCCAAGTCATCACGGGCAGGTTGCTCAGAATCCGGCTGAGATGGGTCGAGGCACAGGGGATGTCCTTCACGCGCCAGGACAGGAAGTGCGGCTGCGTTTCCGAGAAATGCAGAAGGTTTGCCATGCGGTGCTTCTGCTCAGGGGGCAGGAAGCTGTCCGATTTGGAGGCGTATTCCAGCTCTCCGATGAAGCCACGCGTGATGTCCGGTGCGTTCTCGCGCAGATAGGCCACGATGTCCGGATCGAACGACTTCACGACGAAGGGGCCGTTGTAGTCAGCCAGGATTTCGATGACCCGCTTGGTCAGCCGCATATCGCCGTTGAACTTGCTCTTGATCTCGATGACTAGGGGCGTGCGTCCGGCAATTGCGCCGAGGTAGTCCTTCAAAGACGGAATCTTGTCTCCGTCCGTGGCGCCCGCGATGTCGATGTCGGTCAGGGCGGAAAGCTTCCGCTCGACCACCAGCCCGGTCCCGCTCGTGAGGCGGTCGAGCTCGAAATCGTGGAAGACGATGGCCTCGTTATCGGCGGTCAGCTGAACGTCTAGCTCGATGGGGAAGCCGCGCGCGATGGCGGCCTCCGCGGCCGAGATCGTGTTCTCGATGATGCCGTTGGCTTTGTTATGAAGGCCGCGATGGGCGATGGGCTTCGCGACGAGCCAGCTCGGGGTGCTCATTTGACTTCGAACATTCCTTCGACTTCGACACAGGCATCGAGCGGCAATTCCGCGACGCCGATGGTGGAGCGAGCATGGCGGCCCGCGTCGCCCAGAACCTCGACCATCAGGTCCGAGGCGCCGTTCATGACGGGGGCGAGGGCAGCGAAGGTCGGCACTGCATTGATGAAGCCGCCGAGGCGAACGCAGCGCGTGACCCTGTCGAGATCGCCGATCGCCGCCTTGAGCTGGGCGAGCAGGTTGATAGCACACAGGCGTGCTGCTTCCTGGCCGACCTCGGGCGAGATTTCTGCGCCGAGCTTGCCCTTGTGGGCGTCGGCCAGCTTGCCATCAAGGCCGAGGCAGAGTTGCCCGGAAATGATGATCAGGTTTCCAGTCCGTACGAATGGGACATAATTCGCAACCGGCGCGGCTGGCGTCGGGAGAGTGATTCCCAGTTCCTGAAGTTTCTTGTCGACTGCGCTCATGGAAGCCTCATTCCGTGACATCATCCGGACGGAGTAGTGGCGGATGAGCCGTAAGGACGCAAGCTTGAAGATTGCCCTGTCCGCAGGAGGATCATATCTTGGCTCGCGTCGGATCTGGAGAAGATATGCGTTTCCTCTTTGCGGCCTCTGGCTTGTCCATCGCTTTGCTGGCTTCTGCTTTTGCGGAAACGGCGAAGCCCTCGGTTCAATTGGTACCTCACAGAGCGGTCTATGATCTCTCGCTCCTACGGGCCGGTGGTTCAAACGGAGTCGACAATGCAAGGGGGCGCATCGCCATGGAATTCGGCGGCGATGCCTGCGATGGCTACACCCTCAAATACCGGCAGGTCACCATTCTCAATAGCAGCGAGACGGGCTCGAATACCCTCGATATTCAGACCGCGACCTATGAGACGGGTGACGGCCGCTCGATGCATTTCAAGTCCACGGCCTTCCGTCAGGGCATGATCAAGGATGGCGAGGTCGACGGCGACGCCAAGCTCACGCCGCAGGGCAGCCTCAACGTCGATCTGAAGCAGCCGAAGAGAAAGGCATTCGAGGCCGCGGGCGAGACCGTGTTCCCGACCGAGCACCTCAAGCGCCTGATCGAAGCGGGGCGCCGGGGTGATAGCACCCTGTCCGTGAAGGTCTATGACGGTTCTAACAAGGGTGATAAGGTTTACGACACCCTGGGCTTGATCGGACGCAAGATCGAGGCGGGGGCGGCAACAGCCTCCCTTGAGGATGTTGCCCAAGGCGAAAAACTCGCCTCGGTCGCACGCTGGCCCGTCACGATCAGCTACTTCGAGGAAGGCAAGGCTGACCGGATGCCGGTCTATACGATCTCATTCGAACTCTACGAGAACGGCATCAGCCGCAATCTGAAGCTCGATTACGGGGACTTCGCCTTGAAGGGCGACCTAAAGAGCCTGGACATGCAGGTGCCGAGCCCCTGTCAGCGCTAGGATCGACGCTCCTCTAGGGTTTGCGCAGCACAATCCCCTTCTGCACGGCGTCAGCCCCGAACTTGTCGCGGATCTTGTCGATGGCGGCTTCCATGTGGGCCTGCCGGACCACGCTCTGATCGGCGAGGTCGCCCTTGTCCGCATCGGCGGCATCACAGAGATCGGCCGCGCCGATGCCTATGAGGCGAAAGGCCGTGCCGTCGCAGGCCGCCTTCAGGAGTTGCCGTGCTGGATCGAACATGCGGGCGGCGAGCTGGGTCGGAGCGAGGCCGGATCGCGTCCGCGTGAGCAGACGGAAATCCTTGTCCTTCAGCTTCAGGGTCACGCTCTGCCCGGCAAGGCCGGCGGTCTTGAGGCGGCGCGAAACCTTTTCCGAGAGCCGCCACAGGATCGGCTCCAGATCCTCGAAGGAACGCAGATCCGTCTCGAAGGTCGTCTCTGCCGAAATGCTTTTTGTCTCCCGTTCCGGGTTGACCGACCGGCGGTCATCACCCCAGGCAAGACGGGAGAGGCGTTGGGAGTCACGCCCGAGAGCCTCGAACAGGATCTTCAGCGGCACGTCGCGCAGATGCGAAATCCGCGTCACGCCGACCTTGGCGAGCCTGTTCTGGGCGGATGCACCGATGCCGGGAATGATCCCGACCGGCTTGTCGGCGAGGAAATCCGCCGCCTCCTTACGCCCGATAATGGAGAAACCGCGGGGCTTCTGGAGGTCCGAGGCGATCTTGGCCAGGAACTTGTTGTAGGACAGCCCGACGGAGATGCTGATCCCGATCTCCTTCTCCACCTTATGGGCGAAACGGGCGAGGGTGAGGGCAGGGCTGCCATGATGCAGCCGCTCCGTCCCTGTCAGGTCGAGAAAGGCCTCGTCGATGGAGACGGGCTCCACCAGCGGGGTCAGCTCCCGCATGAGCTGGCGTACCTCACGTCCGGCCTTGCTGTATTTCTCGCCGCTCGGTTTGATCACCGTGGCATGGGGGCAGAGCTTGAGCGCCTGGAACATGGGCATGGCCGAGCGCACACCATAGGTGCGTGCCACATAGCAGGCCGTCGAGACGACCCCGCGCTTGCCGCCGCCGATGATGACCGGCTTATCAGCGAGGCTCGGATCGTCCCGTTTTTCCACAGCCGCGAAGAAGGCATCGCAATCCACATGGGCGATGGATAGGCTGTCGCGCTCCTTGTGCCGCAGAAGGCGAGGGGACCCGCAGGCCGAGCACCGTTCCGCCGTGGGGCTGGCGGCCAGGGTCAGGCAGTCACGGCAGAAGGGCGCTTCACTCATGGCCGGTCGGGGCTACTCGAACTCGGACGGCGAGAGAGTCCAATGGGCCTGCATGATGTGCTCGGGCTTGGTGTTCAGCTCCTTGGCGAGTGCGATCAGCAGCGACTCGTCGGAGACGACATAGTCCAGGATCCCCGCGAAGAACCCAGGGGACGAGGCGGCTGAGCGGATGGTGTCCGGGCGCAGCCCGGAGACTGCCAGGAATCGGCTCAGACGCTCCTCGTCGCTCGTCAGAAGTGAAAAAGCGCCGAGTGCGACATTTTCGGCCTCCTCGCGGGTAACTCTTTTTAAGGGAGTGTTCATGCTGTCAATTTGCATTTCATCAATAGGTTTGGATCTAACTATACCATCAAATGAACCATTGGGCCGGTGAAGTACATCCGAAGCCCCGGGGATAGCGGCCATGAAGAAGACTGTGCTCATCGTTGAGGATAACGAACTCAACATGAAGCTCTTCAACGACCTCCTCGAGGCCCACGGCTATGCGACTTTGAAGACCAGCCACGGCATTGAGGCCATGGAACTGGCCCGGGCGCACAAGCCCGACCTGATCCTCATGGATATACAGTTGCCCGAGGTCTCGGGCCTCGAGGTAACCCGCTGGCTTAAGGCCGATGACGAGCTGAAGTCGATTCCCGTGATTGCCATCACGGCTTTTGCCATGAAAGGCGACGAGGAACGGATCCGGGAAGGGGGCTGCGAGGCATATATGTCCAAGCCGATCTCCGTCTCCAAGTTCATCGCGACCGTGAAAACTTATCTCGAAGCCGACGGCAAGCCGACATAACTGGGCCGAATCCATGGCAGGACCCGAGCCGAAGCTTCAAGAGACTGACTCATCTCGTTGAGATGACTTAGCTTTAACTTTTTTGGGAAAATGCCGCTTTTTGGCCACATGGGTGCTTGCATCGCTCCATGTTTCCTATACGTTCAGCCTAACTTTCCGCTGCGAGCGGAAGAAATGCCCTACGGATGCTCAGGTCCGCCGCATCTCCTGGGACTTCGGGGGCTCGGCCAGCCTGGGGGCAGATCGTTGCCTCCTCAACGCTGTCCCTGGCTGGCCACCAACTTCATTTCTAGTTTTCTAGTGTAGGGCGCCGAAAGGCGCCTTTTGTTTTCGCTCCCAGGCCAGCGGTTCGAAGGGGCGGCTAAGCATCCGAGCTTCAGATCGATCAGTTTGTTTTCCTATTGGATCCGAGCTTAGCATTAAGAAAACATGCCGTTGGGGAAGATTTGTCTCTCGGCCTGAACTGAGATGCGGTTGCTGGTTCATCCTGCTACCGTGGGACAACATTGTTCAAACGGGATGAGGGATCATGGACCATCGCACACCTTCGCTGCCGCCCAAATCGGCGCTGACCCGCTTTTCCGTGGCTTCCCTGTCGACCATGACCCGGCGCCTCGCAGACGTCGCCTCGGGTCGCGCTCCTGCCGATCTCGTGATCACCGGCGCCCGTGTGCTTTCCACCTACAGCGAGCGTATCGCGCCCGAGCGGGAGGTCTGGATCGCCGGCGGACGCATCGCAGCCGTGAAGCCGGCTGGTGCGTATCGGCAGGTCAAGGGAACGCCGGGCCGTGTCTATGATGCGAAGGGCGGCATCGTCGCGCCGGGCCTTGTCGATCCGCACATCCATATCGAGAGCAGCATGATCACCGCTTGCGCCTATGCGGAAGCGGCGCTGCTCAACGGCACCACGACGATCTTCTGCGACAGTCATGAGATCGGCAACGTGATGGATGCCGCCGGTATCGAGATGATGCTTGAAGATGCCCGTCACGCGCCGCTTTCCATCTTCCTCACGGTGCCGAGTACAGTGCCCGCGACCTCGCCGGACCTGGAGACGGCCGGCGGCGACCTTACGCCGGACAAGATCGCAGCTCTGTTCGACCGCTGGCCCGAGGCCGCGGCGCTCGGCGAGAAGATGGATTTCGTGCCCGTCACCATGGGCGACGAGCGCAGCCACGCGATCCTCGCAGCGGCCCTGGAACGCGGCAAGCCCGTTTCCGGTCACATCTATGGACGCGAGTTCGTCGCGGCCTATGCGGCGAGCGGCGTGACCGATACGCATGAAGCCATCGACCGGGATATCGCCGACGATCTGCTCGATGCGGGCGTGTGGATCTTTCTCCGCGGCGGCCCGCCCACGACGCCCTGGCATTCGCTGCCCGAGGCCATCAAGACCATCACTGAACTGGGCTCTTCGCATAAGCGCATCTGCGTCTGCACCGACGATCGCGATGCCGACGATCTCATGCTTTTCGGCATGGATTGGGTGACGCGTGAAGCCCGCCGCGCAGGCATGAGCCGCGAGCAGGCCTGGAGCATGGGCTCACTCCACCCGGCAACGCGTTTCGGCATGGACGGCGAGATCGGCGGGCTCGGTGGTGGGCGCCGTGCGGACGTGGTGCTGCTCAACGATAATCTCGAAGTGCAGAACACCTGGTATGGCGGCGAGCTCGTGGTCGAGAACAAGAAGATCACGCCGGTGCTCGATGAAGCGTTGTCCAATCGCTATCGCTATCCCGCGGAGGCGTATCGCACGGTTCATGTCTCGAAGCGGCCGAAGCTGATCCCGGAGCTGCCCACATCGCCCTGCGGAGCCAATGTCATCCGCGTTGCGTTGCCGGGAATCGTGCTCTTCCATGACAAGGTGCAACTCCAGCCCGAGAAGGATTGGGATACGCTGCTCGCCAAGAACGATCTCACTTTCGTTTCAGTGATCGAGCGCCACGGCCGTACGGACGGCGCCGGAATAGCCCATGGCCTGCTCAAGGATTTCGACCTGAAGAGCGGCGCGGTCGCGAGCAGCGTCGGGCACGATTCCCACAACCTGATCGTGGCGGGGACGAACGAAGGCGACATGCAGGTGGCCCTCGATGCGATCATCGAAGCGCAGGGCGGCGTTTGCGTGGTGGATCAGGGCAAGGTTGTCGCCATGGTGCCGCTGCCGATCGCCGGCCTTCTCTCCGACAAACGTGTCACGGAGGTGGCGGAGGAGACACGTGCTCTGAAGACAGCGTGGGAAAACGCGGGCTGCAAGATCCCCTATATGGGCTTCAACCTCATCCCGCTTTCGGTCATCCCGGAAATCCGCATCACCGACAAGGGCCTTGTGCTCGTGCCGGAGATGGAGCTGGTGCCGCTCTACGATTGATGAGCATCAGCGCGAAGCGGCAGCCTCGAATACGGCCACCGCTTCGCGCATTGCAGCCATGAAGGCCGGATGATCGTAAAGATCGTTGTGGCCTACGTCCGCAATCGTTCGATCGAGAATGAGATTAGGGATGGCGCCCCGCAGGGGCGCGCTACGATGCGCCGGAACGATGGTATCGCGGCCAGCCACGATCATAGCGGTGGGGGTCGGCTGATCCTTCACCAGATCGATGACAACCATCTGATGCCGCAGGAGCAATCCCGTCGGCGCCCAGGAGAAGTGTTCTTTCGCCAAGGCGTTCAAGGAATCGAAGGGCGTGACGAGGATCAGGCCGCTCACGGAGCGATGGTGTGCCAGATAGGCTGCCACGCCGCTGCCGATGCTGAAGCCGATGGCAATGACGGGACGCGAGTGTTCCTGCTTCAGGTGATCGAAGATCGTCAGAGAGTCGGCAAGCAGTGCCTTTGCGCTCGGCCCGCCGGTGCTCGGCGAATAGCCCCGATAGTGGAAGGCGATCACTTCATGATCCGGAAAGAGGCCGTGAAGATAAAGCGCTACGGCATCCGCATTCCAGGCGTTGCCGCCGAAGCCGAGCAGGAGAGGTTTCGAGTTTGATGGAACCCCGAGGCGCACGCCGATGAGGCGATTGGCATCACGTGTCGTTACCTCAAGCCGCTCGGCCGCGGGAGGCAACGGTGGTTGGTTGGCAGCTGCCATCTGCGTTGGAAAGAGCATCTTCGTCTGGAACAGTGCTGCAATCAGCACCATGCCCGTATAGAGGAGCGTGACACCAAGAATGAGGGTGAAAAACCACATCGGCGCTGACCTGGATTTTCGAACCACGGGCAACTCAACTCTCCGCAGCCTCGTTTGTGCGCCCCAAGGCTAGCTCCTCGGTGCGGGCCAGCAGGTCGCTCAGGTTCTTCTGAAATTGTTCGAACGCGAAGCCTAAGGCAAAGACCTGCCCGAAGGTCTTTCCGGGCAATTCGCGCGCCATGACATCGGCCCTCAGCGCGTCCGCCTCGCTGGTGAAGGCGTCGAGCGCAGACCGAAATGCCACATCCTCCGGCGGGTCTTTGCACTGCTGGAGGGCTTTCGCGAGGTTGAGAAGGAGGTCGCGTGCTGCCCGATGCAAGTTGGTGAGCGAGGGGCCTAGCCGTTCGAGTACGGGTGCGGGCAGGGGACTGGAGGCGGCACGCCCGATCATCACGAGGTCATGGCGAACCCGGTATAGAGTGCGGATGAGCGGCTCCGGATCGGGGGCTTCGGTCAGATGGCTCTTTCGTTCCCGCGCCGCTTCTTCGGCGGCAGCCTCCGCCTTCTTCAATGCGGCGCGGATCTGAGGATGCAGTTTCTGTAGCGCCGAGCGTCCCTTCGGTCCTGCCGTCAGCTCATCAATGAAGACTGAAACGAGTTCCGCGTTGAGCGACACAACCTTGGCCGCAGCTTCGGTCATCAGGGTATGCGCCCGAGCAGGCAGGACAAACAGAGAGACGGTCACACCGACGATATTGCCGAGTGTGATCTCCAGGACCCGATCGAGAGCGGAGGCCAGCGGGCCGATCGCCTGCCCCGTCGGCGGCAGAAGCATGATAAGCGAGGTGATGGGCGCGACACGGAAAGCCGGCTTGACCGCAGCCAGAAGCGCCAGCGGAAACAGTGCCACCACGATGGCGAGTCCCAAGCTTAAAGGCGAACCGTGAGGAACGAAGGCGGCGACGAAGCCGCCAAAGATAGCGCCAGCCAAGGTTCCGCTAAACCGCTCGATAGCGGCCTTGAGGGAACCGCCGACGCTTGCCTGCATCACGACGACGGCCGTGATGACAGCCCAATAGCCCTGCGGTAGATCGAAGATGCGCGTGATGGCAAAGGCAAGTGTTCCAGCAATGGTCACTCGCAACGCCAGCTTCAGTTCCGCGGGACGTGTTTTGATACGGTCGCGTGCCCGTTCGATCCACCCTGAGAATGCCATGCGATTCTCCGAATGCAGAGCATAGAGGGTGGCTCGTTGGGCCGGCTACGGGAAAGACGATCTCCTGAGGAGAGCGCTACTCGCGCGGCAGCTCAACCAAGCTCGATCCGCAATCCTCGCAAATGCCGAGAGCCGGCGATGCGATCATCTGCGTCGTGCCGCATTCCGGGCAGCCTTTCAGCGCCATATGAAGAGATCCCTGCATCTGATGTGCACTTTGGCGGAATGCCTCACTCACTTGGACGGCCTGCTCAAACATGGGCGCCTCCCTTGAGGACCTGATGCTGCATCTCTCGGAAGCAGTGGTCAATCAAGCTTTCTAGGTAGTCAGGTAGCCTTCCCGTTCAGATTCGCGTGCTGCGACCGCGTCCTAGAAAGTAGAAAAGCAGGACAGCGACCACCGCAATCAACGCAATGATCCAAAGCCAGTCCGTTCCTTCGCCTGCCGTGGTTCCTGACGGAGCGGGGGGCGCCGTTCCGGGCGTCCCGCTTGGAGGGGTTTGGGCCATGGCAATGGCGCTCCAAGCCACCAGCATCATCGTCAGAGCGGACGTTTTGATTGTCTCCAGCATCTGATCTCTCCTCGGCCTCTTGGGCTCTGAATCAACGTTTGGCCAGAAAGTGGCGTTCCGTCAGCCAGAGAGATGGGCCGAATAGTGAAAAGGCACGAAGTTGAGGAGAGATTCAGCAAATGAACCTCCAGAATTCTCATGAAATAGAAAAATAATGGCTTGTTGTCATCACGAGTCGACAAGAAGTGATTTGAATTCCCCGGCCAAGCTGTGAACTGAACAGAGAGTAATGAATTGATCGATCGACGGAGGTTTGCCTAACCTCTGGGGAGACTGATCATGAAGAAATTGACTGTGCTTGCTGGCGTTGCCTTGATCACCTTCTCAGCTATCGGTTCGGCCGAGGCTCAACGTTGGCGTGGTGATGGATGGCGTGGCGGCTATTATCCTCGTTACTACCGTAGCGGCGGCTGGGGCAATGGCGGCGCGGTTGCTGCAGGTCTCATTGGCGGAGCGGTGCTCGGCGGCCTCATCACCGCAGCGGCGACCCCGGCCTATGCCTATCCGGGCTATGGCTATGGTTATCCGGGCTATGGCTACCCGGCCTACGGCTACGGATACGGTGGTCCCGTCGCTTACAACTACCCGGCCTATAGCTATCCCGCCTACGGTTATTATTCAGCCCCAGCCACGCGGGTCGTCTACGGACCAGCCCCGGTCTACAGGACGCGCGTGGTTTACCGTGATCCGGTCTACCGGACCAGGATTGTCTATCGGCAGCCGCGTGTTGCGAGCCGTGTCGTCTATCGGGACCGTGGTCGGGTAGTCAGGACCGTCCGGCGCGATGTCGTGACCACCGGATCGATCGGCCGGCGCGACGTCCAGCGGATTCGCAGGATCCAGGGCGTTTATCGCTAAAACAGCAAAAGGCAGACCTGCTGGGACTGCCTTCCTTTCGTAACCAACAAAAAACCGCCCATCGCGGGCGGTTTTCATTTTGAGCAATTCTGCCGGAAAGCCTTACTTAATCTTGGCTTCCTTGAACTCGACGTGCTTCTTCGCGACCGGGTCGTACTTCTTGAGATTGAGCTTCTCGGTCATCGTGCGCGAGTTCTTCTTCGTCACGTAGAAATAGCCCGTGTCGGCGGTGGAGACGAGCTTCACTTTGATCGTTGCGGCTTTGGCCATGATCGGGACCTCTTGTTCGGTTCGGCGGTTCGGTTCGCCTCAAGGCATGGCCGAAACGCAAAGGCCGGGCGAACCCGGCCGGAAAATCGTTTGGTTCCCATGCCTGATTATCGGGAGACAGTCAAGGGTGAAGGGCAGGAAGAGGCGGAATTCCTGCCTGCCAAGTTTACAGCAGTTCCCGTACGAAACGGCCACGCTGCTGATGGTAGAAGGGGACCGGTAGCTGGTGGCTGAAACCGGCTGCAATCCGGGCTTCCAACTCATCCAGAATGACATTCGTGATCGGGGGCAGATCCAGGGTCTTGGCCTGGGCAATAGTGAACCAGTCCAGCTCCACAAGCTCGGCCTCCGGCCCAACCACGCCATCGACCTCGTCGGCAATGGCGGTGCGGTCGACGGCGAAGAATCGGGTGTCGAAGCGCCTCACGCGCTTGGGTGGCGTGATGGCCCGGCCGATGAAATGCAGCCCCTCTAGATCGGGAAACACGCCCCGTTCCTGAAAGGCAGTCCAGGCGGTGGCTGCGGGGGGGCTGTCGGGACCTCCATAATCCTTGGTTCCGAGCAGAAGGCCCGTCTCCTCGAAGGTCTCGCGGATGGCAGCGAGCGCTAATGCCCGGCTGCGCTGGGTCGAGGGCCGGGTGACCCGGGCCATCAGCGCCTGCTCGGCGCGGGGATGAAGGGCGCCCGTCACGATCATGGATCGGTCGCCGGCTTCGATGCGCCCGCCGGGAAAGACGAACTTGCCGGGCATGAATTTCAGGCCCTCATGCCGCTTGCCCATGAGCACCTTCGGGTTTCGGCCCTTGCGGTCGATGATGATGAGGGTCGCGGCGTCGACGGGGCGGAGGGTCGGGTTCTTGGGATTAGATTCGGCTGAAACGAGGCGATCCATCCTCGCCAAGGTCTCGGTGTCCGTCACGTGCGTTGTCCTCGTCGGCGTTCTTGTTTCGGGCGGCGCCGAAGCCATGCATACCTAGCGCGTATTGCAGCCCCACGACAGCGCCTTTCACCGGCTGGAGCAGGGCGAGACATAGGATCAGCGTGAGGGCGGGCCAAGTGGCGAGGTGCACCCACATGGGTATCTCGAGCTTGGTCTCGGTCATGAGAATGCCATAGCCGACCAGGTGGCCGACGATGGTGATGACGATATAGGGCGGCAGGTCGTCGGCCCGGTGATGATGGAACTCCGTCCCGCAGGCCTCGCAATGATCCGCGACCTTGAGGAAGCGGCCGAAGAGACGGCCTTTGCCGCAGGCCGGGCAGCGGCCCAGAAAGCCGCGCTTCATCGCGGGAACGGCCTTCACCTCCTCTGCGATGGCGGGTGAATCGGTCTTAATCGTCAAAGACATCCATAATCCTTAAAGCATCAGGCGCGCCCGCGCCGCTTGACCTTCACCCGGGTTGGAGAACGGCCCCTGGGAGGAGCCGCCTTGCCCGCTTTGAAACCATGTGGCGGATGTCGCCCGCCTTTCCTGGCACCGCCGGTTCTGCCGGTGAAACGCCCCTTGGTGAGAATCTCAAA
Source organism: Microvirga sp. GN3 (assembly GCF_055792825.1). Taxonomy (NCBI): domain Bacteria; kingdom Pseudomonadati; phylum Pseudomonadota; class Alphaproteobacteria; order Hyphomicrobiales; family Methylobacteriaceae; genus Microvirga; species Microvirga sp. GN3. Next base: position 54,857 of record NZ_JBVVAK010000006.1, on the reverse strand, counting down.
GCGAAGGGCTCCAGCGATGGGCGCCGCTTCGACCAGCTTGACCTCCACCTTGTCGCCGAGACGATAGGTTTCACCCGTATCGTCGCCGCGCATGGAATGGGTTCGCTCGTCGTAACGGTAGTAATCGTCGCCGATGGTGGCCGCCGGAACGAAACCGTCGGCACCCGTCTCGTTCAGCTTAATGAAGAGCCCCGCCTTCGACACCCCCGATATCTGTCCATCGAATGTGGCCCCGATCCGGTCGGCAAGGAAGTGCGCAATCAGGCGGTCGATTGTCTCACGCTCCGCCGCCATGGCCCGGCGTTCCGCGGCCGAGATCTTGGCGCTGATCTCGATCAGCTCCGCGCGGGTGGTGTCCGGCGACAGGCCGTCCTTGCCGAGCTTGAGGGCTGTGATCAGGGCGCGGTGGACGATGAGATCGGCATAGCGGCGGATGGGTGACGTGAAATGCGCATAGTGCCGGAGATTGAGGCCGAAATGGCCGTAATTCTCGGCCGCGTATTCGGCCTGGGACTGCGAGCGCAGCACCACCTCATTGATGAAGAGCTGGTGCTCCGTGTCCTCGACGCTGCGCAGGATGCGATTGAACAATTCCGGCTTCAGCGCCCCTTGAGTCGGGAGTTTGAGGCCGATTGAGGCCAGCACCTCGCTCAGCGCCCCCATCTTTTCGAGCGAGGGCTCGTCGTGGACGCGGTAGATCAGGTCGGATTCGGCCTTCTCCAGGCTTTCGGCCGCCGCCACATTGGCGAGGATCATGAACTCTTCGATGAGCTTGTGCGCCTCGAGCCGCTCGGGCACGAAGACGCGGTCCACGGTGCCATCCGGGTTCAGGACGATCTTGCGCTCGGGCAGATCGAGAAACAGCGGCTCACGGATGTCGCGGGCCTTTTTCACCAATTCGTAGCCGGCCCAGAGAGGCCTCAGGATCGTGTCGAGGATCAGCCTTGTCACGTCGTCGGGCCTGCCGTCGATAGCGGCCTGCGCCTGGCCATAGGAGAGCTTCTGCGCCGAGCGCATCATGACCCGATGGAAGCTGTGGCGGATCTTCCGCCCGTCGGGGCCGATCACCATTCGAACGGCGAGGGCAGGGCGATCCTCCCGCGCCCTCAAGGAGCACAGATCGTTGGAAATCCGCTCGGGTAGCATCGGCACAACCCGATCCGGAAAATAGACCGAGTTGCCCCGCTCCTGCGCCTCTCGGTTCATGGCCGAGCCGGGCCGCACATAGGCCGCCACATCGGCAATCGCCACGGTGAGGATATAGCCGCCCGCATTGTTCGGATCGTCGTCCGGTGCGGCATGGACCGCATCGTCATGGTCCTTAGCGTCGGGCGGATCGATGGTCACAAGCGGTAGCTGCCGCCAATCCTCACGACCGTCCAGGGAGGCGGGCTTCGCCTTCTCGGCCTCGTCCAGAACCGCCTTCGGAAACTCGTTGGGAATGTTGTGGGCATAAATCGCGATCAGGCTCACGGCCTTCTCGGATTTGATTGATCCCAGACGTTCCTTCACCTTGGCGGTGGGCAGGCCGAAGCGGCCGTGTTTGACCACCGAAACCGATATGAGGTCGCCGTCCTTCGCTTCGCCTTCGTCGCCTGGCTTGATCAGCAGTTCCTGCTCGCGGGCCTTCTTGTCGACAGGCACAAGCCGACCGCCGCCTTCGGGCATGGCCCGAAAGATGCCGAGCACCTGCGCCTGCTTCTTGGCGATGATCTTGGTCACGCGGCCGGAATAGCGATGGATGTCGCCGGGTTTCATCGGATCGACCCGCAGCAGCGCCCGGTCGCCGACGCCCGCCACGGGCATGCCGGGGCGCGGCTTGCGCGGCGAGACGATAATGATCGTAGGGATGGAGCCGTGCTCCTCGTCCCATTCGGTCGGAACCGCGATCAACTCCCCATCCCGGTCCCGCTTGGTGATATCCGCCAGAACGACCGGCGGCAGCTGGCCGGCCTTGTGCACCGTCTTGCCCCGGCGATCTACGACACCCTCGATCTCAAGATCCTTTAAGATCTGCTTCAGCCAGATCCGGTCGCTGCCCTTGATTCCGAAGCGCTGCGCGATCTCCCGCTTGCCGACCTTGCCCTGGGCATGGGTGATGAAGGATATGACTTCTTCCCGGCTGGGAAGGGCAGCAGATTGGTCAGCTTTCGGAGGTTTGGCCAAGGGAGAAGCTCATTGTGTTCACAGGGTCTTGTCGCATGCGAGCGTGGCCGCGGCTAGTCCGGGCAGGCTGGCATCGTGAAGACGCCCGGACAGGGCAAGAGATCCATGCGAGAGGGAAGCCATTTGGCCAAAAAATAAGGCCCCGATGTCGGAGCCTTTGAGGGACCGGCCCGTGGGGGCAGAATGAGCCGGTGAGTTCATAAAACGCGTCGGTTCGAGGATGGTTCCAACGGTTCCGAAAATATTTTGAAAAAGTTTTGGCGGCTTTGAACCCCCTGCACTCGCAGGGCGCAATGGACTCCCTTCCCCTCCACCGCGCTCCGGCCGGGAATGACACCGGGGATCTCATCGCAGCAAGGGCAGCAGCGCGGGAACAGCCCCGCGCTTGTCTGATCAGATATCCAGAGCTGCCTCGTCGGCGAAGGCTGCGCGCTCCTGGATGAAGGCGAAGCGGGCTTCGGGTTTGTTGCCCATCAGGCGCTCCACGGCATCGCTTGCCTCAGGCTTATCGTCGGCCGCTACGACGACCTTGAGAAGCAAACGCTTCTTCGGGTCCATGGTGGTTTCCTTCAGCTGGCCGGGCAGCATCTCGCCGAGGCCTTTGAAGCGGCCGATTTCGACCTTGCCGCTCCCCTTGAACACCGTCTTCATCAGCCTTTCCCGGTCGGCATCGTCGCGGGCATAGGCCGATTTCGAGCCTTGGGTCAGCCGGTAGAGAGGCGGGACCGCGAGGTAGAGATGTCCGCCGTCGATGAGGCGCGGCATCTGCCGGTAGAAGAAGGTGATGAGCAGCGAGGCGATATGGGCACCGTCCACGTCCGCATCGGTCATGATCACGACCTTCTCGTAGCGCAGGTCGGAATCCTTGTAAGTAGAGCCCGTGCCGCAGCCGAGCGCCTGGACGAGATCGGAGAGCTGCTGGTTCTGGTGCAGCTTCTCCTTGCCGGCCGAAGCCACGTTCAGGATCTTGCCACGCAGCGGAAGGACCGCCTGGGTAGCCCGGTCGCGCGCCTGCTTGGCGGAGCCGCCGGCCGAGTCGCCCTCGACGATGAACAGCTCCGAGCCCTTGGCGCCGGCATTGGAGCAATCCGCCAACTTGCCGGGCAGGCGCAGCTTGCGGGTCGCGGTCTTGCGGGCGACCTCCTTCTCTTGGCGGCGGCGCAGGCGCTCTTCGGCGCGGTCGATCACCCAGTCGAGGAGCTTGTTGGCCTGCTGCGGCGCTGCTGCGAGCCAGTGGTCGAAGGTGTCGCGGATCGCGTTCTCGACGATGCGGCCGGCCTCGACGGTCGCCAGCTTGTCCTTGGTCTGGCCCTGGAATTCGGGCTCGCGGATGAAGACCGAGAGCATGGAGGCGCAGGTCGCCATCACGTCGTCGGTGGTCACCGCCGCCATGCGCTTCTGCTGATTGACGCGCTCGGCATGCTCGCGAAGCGCCCGCAGCAGCGCGATGCGCAGGCCGTTCTCGTGCGTGCCGCCCTCAGGGGTGGGCACCGTGTTGCAGTACGAGGTCGAGAACCCGTCCTCGTTCGTCATCCAGGCGACCGCCCATTCCAGCGAGCCGTGGCTGCCGGGCTTGGTGATCTTGCCGGAGAAGATCTGGTCCGTGACCAGATCCTTGCCCTCGATATCGTGCAGCAGGTAATCCTTCAGGCCGTTCGGGAACTTGAAGGTCGCCTCGGCCGGAACGTTCTCGACGCCCTCGATCAGGGACGGCGCGCATTTCCAGCGGATCTCGACGCCGCCGAAGAGATAGGCCTTGGAACGGGCCATCTTGAACAGGCGGCGGGGCTGGAAATGGGCGTCTTTGCCGAAGATCTGCCAGTCGGGCTTGAAGCGCACCTTGGTGCCGCGCCGGTTGAGCACGCGGCCCACGGTCTCGAGCTTGCCCTGCGGCAGACCGCGAGCGAAGACCTGCCGGTAAAGGGTCTGGCCGCGGGCGACCTCGACCTCGAGGATCTCGGACAGGGCGTTCACCACCGAGACGCCGACGCCGTGCAGGCCGCCGGAGGTCTCGTAGACCTTCGAATCGAACTTACCGCCCGCATGCAGCGTGGTCATGATGACTTCGAGCGCCGACTTCTTCGGGAATTTCGGGTGCGGATCGACCGGGATGCCGCGGCCGTTATCGGTCACGGAAAGCCAGCCGCCTTCCTCCAGCTCCACCTCGATGAAGGAGGCATGCCCCGCGACCGCCTCGTCCATGGAGTTGTCGATCACCTCGGCGAAGAGATGGTGAAGGGCCTTCTCATCCGTGCCGCCGATATACATGCCCGGGCGGCGACGGACGGGCTCGAGCCCCTCCAGCACCTCGATGGCGGAGGCGTCGTAGCCGGCCTCGCCCGGCGTGCCCTGCTGGGGCGCCTGACGGGACACCTTCACGGCGGCATTGCGGGCCGAGGCGGGCGCGGCGCGCTTGGCGGCAGCGCCTCCGAAGAGATCGTCGTTGTCTGTCATTGGGACCTTGGTCCGAGATGATGATTCGCGTTTCTTTACACTATTTCTCATTCCGTTTTTATACGAGAACAAAACGGAAACGAAAAGAGCAGTTTGTCGTCACAATGGACAAAATTGAAATGAGGCTAGGACGTAAAGGTTACCAATATGTCCCTCTAAAGGATGTCTTTTGGCTGTCATACGGAACTGTTTAAAATCCATTCACGTTGAGTGGTTAAGCATGAGCTTAACAGGAGATTCGGGCGTGACGACGCGGACGACTTTGGCACCGGCACAGAAGCTTCATTTGGACCGCGCCGCTCGCAATGCCGGCGAGGCCTTTGCTTTCGACGAGCCGGATGCGACGCCCGCCAGCCAACGTTCCTACGGGTCAAGCATCCTGTGGCTGGCGATTGCCGCCGTCGCCGTGATCGGCCTCGGTCTAACCTTCTGATCACTCATCGCTGGGTTTCCCCTCGGACGTGAAGAGCCGGGTGAGCATGTCCTCGAGGGGCTTTCCAAGAGTCAGAAGTAGTAGCGTGACGATCGTGCCCGCGATGGTGATGAACCAGGCTCCCAGGCCCGCCGCTACGCCCAGACCCGCCGCGATCCAGACCGTCGCCGCGGTGGTCAGTCCGTGTACTTCCATCTTGTCCCGGGCCCGCAGCACCGCTCCCGCGCCGAGGAATCCAAGACCGGTCATGATACCCTGAATGACGCGGCTCACCGCGTCCTGTCCGAAATGGACCCCCTCATAAACTGAGCCCGCCAAGATGACGATGGCAGAGCCGAGGGACACGAGACCAAGCGTCCGCATCCCGATTGGCTTGTCGTGGATGTCCCGGTTGATGCCCACCGTCATTCCGGCGATTGTCGCCGCGCCGAGGCGCAGCGACATCTCGATCTGGACGGCGTAATCCACTGAGAGCGAGGACAGCCACTCCGTCATCGCACTCAGCCCACCTTGGCAGCCTTCTTGGCCGGAGCCTTCTTGGCAGTCGTCTTTTTTGCAGCCGGTTTCTTAGGAGCGGTCTTCTTGGCTGCCGTCTTCTTCGCGGCAGGTGCCTTGGCAGCGGCTTTCCTGGCCGGAGCCTTGCGGCCGCGGGCAGACTTCTTCGAGGGGCTTGCCGCGCGACGGGCTTTCAGCAACTCGACAGCCTCATCCAGCGTCACCGCTTCCGCAGCCATGGTGCGCGGCAGGGTGGCGTTGGTTTCGCCGTCGGTCACATAGGGCCCGAAGCGTCCTGCCTTCACCACGATCGGCTTGCCGGATTCCGGATCCTCCCCCAGGGGGCGGCCCGGATCGGCGGCCCGTCGGGCACCGCCTCCGCCGCTTTCCTTGGTGACGATCAGGTCGATGGCGCGGTTGGCGCCGATCTCCAGCACATCGTCGCCGGGGCCGAGATTGGCGTAGGTCTTGCCGTGCTGAACATAAGGTCCGTAGCGGCCGATGCTCACCAGAATCGGGTCGCCCGATTCCGGATGGGTCGCGACCTGACGTGGCAGCGCCAGGAGCTTCAGAGCCTTCTCCAGATCGACTTGCGCTGGCGTCATGCCTTTGGGCAGGGATGAGCGCTTTGGCTTCTCGCCTTCGCCGAGCTGGATGAAGGGGCCGAAGCGGCCATCGCGCAGGGTGACTTCGAGACCACTCTCCGGATCCGTGCCCAGCACCTTCACGCCAGGCTGGCCGCCGTTCTCGGACGAGCCGTCACCCTCGCCCTCGACGCCGTTGGCGGCGAGTTGGCGGGTGTATTTGCATTCGGGATAGTTCGAGCAGCCGATGAAGGCACCGAATTTGCCGAGTTTCAGCGAAAGCTGACCCGTACCGCAGGTCGGGCAGGTGCGCGGGTTGGAGCCGTCGCCCTTGTCCGGGAAGATGTGCGGTCCGAGCAACTCGTTGAGCGCTTCGAGCACCTCAGCCGTACGCAGCTCCTTCGTCTCCCCAATGGCGGTGGAGAAGTCGCGCCAGAAGTCGCGCAGCACCTGCTTCCAGTCGATCTCGGAATTGGAGATCCGGTCGAGCTGTTCCTCCAGGTCTGCGGTGAAGTCGTACTCCACATAGCGGCGGAAGAAGCTCTCCAGGAAGGCCGTCACGATACGGCCCTTGTCCTCCGGCACCAGCCGCTTCTTCTCGATCTTCACGTATTCGCGGTCACGCAGGGTCTGCAGCACGGCGGCATAGGTCGAGGGCCGGCCGATACCGAGTTCTTCCATGCGCTTGACGAGCGAGGCTTCGGAATAGCGCGGCGGCGGTTCGGTGAAGTGCTGGGTCGCAGCGATGCGGCGACGCTCCAGCGGATCGCCCGCCCTCATCGGGGGCAGGCGGCCCTCGTCCTCGTCCGCCTCGTCGTCCTTGCTCTCGTTGTAGAGCGTGAGGAACCCGTCGAACTTAATCACCTGGCCGGTGGCGCGCAGGTCGAGCTTGCGCGGGCCGACCTGGGCGGCGATGTCAGCGGTGGTGCGCTCGAGCTCGGCCGATTCCATCTGGCTCGCGATGGTGCGGGTCCAGATCAGGTCGTAAAGCTTGGCCTGCTCGGGCTCCAGGTATTTCGCCACATGTTTCGGCAGGCGGCTCATATCGGTCGGACGGATGGCCTCGTGGGCCTCCTGGGCATTCTTGGCCTTGGTCGAATACTTGCGCGGCGCGCCCGGCACGTAACGGTCGCCGTATTCCTTGCCGATCACCCGGCGAGCGGCCTGCACGGCTTCCGGCGCCATGTCGACGCCGTCGGTTCGCATATAGGTGATGAGGCCGACTGTCTCGCCGCCGATATCGACGCCTTCATAGAGACGCTGCGCGATGCGCATGGTCTGCGCCGGGGCGAGGCCGAGCTTGCGCGAGGCCTCCTGCTGCAGGGTCGAGGTGGTGAAAGGCGGGTAGGGGTGACGCTTGGCGGGCTTGGCCTCGATATTCGCCACCGAGAAGGTCGCGAGCTCCAGGTCCTTCTTGAAGGCCTCGGCGTCCTTACCGTTGCCGATGTCGAGGCGCTGGATCTTCTTGCCGTCGGCACCGACGAGGCGCGCATCGAACACGCCGCCATCTTTGGTGGCGAGCGTCGCGATGATGGACCAGTACTCGCGCGGCTTGAAGGTCTCGATTTCGAGCTCGCGGTCGCAGACGAGGCGAAGGGCCACCGACTGGACGCGGCCGGCCGAACGGGCGCCGGGCAGCTTGCGCCACAGCACTGGGGACAGGGTGAAGCCGACAAGATAGTCGAGGGCGCGGCGGGCGAGATAGGCGTCGACCAGCGCCTGATCGATCTGGCGCGGCTGCCGGAGGGCAGCCTGGACCGAATCCTTGGTGATGGCGTTGAAGGTCACGCGCTCGACCGGAAGATCCTTGAGTGCGCGCTTCTCGCGCAAAGCTTCCAGAACGTGCCAGGAGATCGCTTCACCTTCTCGATCCGGGTCGGTGGCGAGAATGAGCTTTTCGGCACCCTTGATCGCCTTGGCAATATCGGAGACCCGCTTCGAGCCCCGGTCCTCGAGCGTCCAGATCATGCGAAAATCGGCATCCGGGTCGACCGAACCATCCTTGGCGGGCAGATCGCGGATATGCCCGAAGGAGGCCAGGACTTCGTAATCCTTGCCGAGATATTTGTTGATCGTCTTGGCCTTGGCAGGCGACTCGACGACGAGGACTTTCATGAACGACTTCCTAAAAGCGGGAGCAGGCGGACGCCCCGTTGCCAGGGCAAACGCAGCGGCCAGCCCCTGACCGCCGCAGGGCGGGATAAGTGGTTGATGATCGCAAACAAGTCAAATCGGACTTGTACGTATGTTGCCTATATGGCCACGAAGGCCCGTTCCAGCAAGGGATTCACCGCCTCCCCAAGGTCGTTGGCGCCGATCATCCGGGAGGGGGTGGCGAGGCGGGTGAGGGCGTAGGCCTCGGCAATCTTGGGCGGAGCAGAGCGGGCGAGGGCCGCCGTGGCGGCCAGGACGAAAAGCCTCTCCGCGATGAAGCGGGCGCGCCCCTCGGCCTCGGGCGAGTGAAGCGCCAGCACGATGTCTCGTGCCGCGTCCGAGGCGCCGGGCAGGTCCCGGACATCCTCCATCAGGCGCTCCAGCATGGAAGCCGCGACCTCCGGCTCTCGGGTCTCCGCGCGCAGGATATCGAGGGCGATCACGTTGCCAGAGCCCTCCCAGATGGCGTTGACCGGAGCCTCCCGGTAGAGCCGGGGCAGGGCACTCTCCTCCACATAGCCGTTGCCGCCGAGACACTCCATGGCCTCGTAGAGAAGGCGTGGCGCGGCCTTGCAGATGCCGAACTTGGCGGCCGGCGTCACGAGCCGGGCATAGGCGGCCTCATGGCTGTCGGTGGGTGCTAGATCGAAGCTGTGCGCTGCCCGCAGGGCCAGCGCCGTCATGGCTTCACTCTCCAGAGCGAGATCCGCAAGCACCATCCGCATGGCCGGCTGATCGATGAGCTTCTTCTGGAAGACGCTGCGGTGCCGGGCATGGTGCATGGCAAGTGCCAGCCCCATCCGCACGAGGCCGGCCGAGGCGACGGCGCAGTCGAGGCGGGTCAGCTGCACCATCTCGATGATAGTGCGCACCCCACGCCCTTCCTCGCCGATTCTCCAGGCAAAGGCGTCCTCGAACTCGACCTCGGAGGAGGCGTTCGAGCGGTTGCCGAGCTTGTCCTTCAGCCGCTGCAGGCGAAGGGCGTTGAGCGAGCCGTCGGGCCGGAAGCGTGGGAGGAGAAAACAGCTCAGCCCACCCGGCGCCTGCGCTAACACCAGGAAGGCATCGCACATGGGCGCGGACATGAACCATTTGTGCCCCGTAAGGGCATACTCGTCTCCCGCCTTCGACACGGCCTGGGTGGTGTTGGCGCGGACATCCGTGCCGCCCTGCTTCTCCGTCATGCCCATGCCGAGGGTGACGGCTGTTTTCTCCCAGAAGGGAATGAAGCGGGAATCGTAATTCCGCGAGCGGATCTTCGGCAGCCATTCGGTAAGCCGGTTGGGTGAGGAGGCGAGCGCCGCCGCCGAGGCATGGGTCATGGTGATGGGGCAGATATGTCCGCTCTCCACGCCCGCCGCCGTGTAGATCCGGGCGGCGCGCGCCACATGGGCGTGGTCGCTCCCCGGCTCGTCCCAGGTCGAGGCATGGAGCCCATCCTCCATGCTCGCCCGCATGAGCACATGATAGGCCGGATGAAACTCGACCGCGTCGATGCGATAGCCCCGCGCATCGTGCGTGCGCAGCTTCGGAGGGTTCTCATTGGCGAGTCGGCCGATATCGAGCCGCTCCGCCGAGCCCCAGGCCGCGCCGAAAGCCATGAGCCCCTCCGCCTCCGCATCGACACCGTTCGCCTTCAGCGCATCGAGCAGGGGCTGGTCGGCGGCGATCAGGTTCACATCGCCGAAGGGCGGCGTCTGGTTGAGAACGTCATGGGTCTCGAACGAATGCATGGTCATCGATCCCGCAACACAATTCCTTGTTTATTCTAGGTTTGAACGGCGCCGTGCGTAGAGAGCCCGCTTGCCGCGATTTCCCAGACCGCCTATAGCCATCGCTTTAAGATGAGTGACGCCCCCCGATCCGTTTTTCCCCACCGGCATCTCCTCGGCATCGAGGGGCTGTCTCCCTTGGACATTCAAGCACTTCTCGATCTGGCCGATCAGCAGGTCGAGGTGAGCCGGCAGATTGAGAAGAGCAAGTCGAGCCTCCGCGGCCGGACCCAGATCAATCTCTTCTTCGAAGCCTCCACCCGCACGCAATCCTCCTTCGAGATCGCCGGCAAGCGCCTCGGTGCCGACGTGATGAACATGCAGATCGGCTCGTCCTCGGTGAAGAAGGGCGAGACGCTGATCGACACAGCCGTGACGCTCAACGCCATGCGGCCCGACATCATCGTCGTACGCCATCACGCGGCGGGCGCGGTGCATCTCTTGGCGCAGAAGGTCGATTGCTCGGTGGTCAATGCGGGCGACGGCGCGCATGAGCATCCGACTCAAGCGCTGCTCGATGCGCTCACCATCCGCCGCAACAAGGGCCGCATCGAAGGCCTTACCGTCGCGATCTGCGGCGACGTCCTGCATTCGCGCGTGGCGCGTTCCAACATGATCCTGCTCGCTGCCATGGGCGCGCGGGTGCGTCTTGTTGCGCCCTCGACCCTGTTGCCGCCCGGCATCTCGCGTCTTGGCTTCGAGACCTTCACCAACATGAAGGAAGGCTTGAAGGATGCTGACATCGTCATGATGCTGCGCCTGCAGCGCGAGCGCATGAACGGCTCCTTCGTGCCGTCCGTGAAGGAGTATTTCCGCTTCTACGGCCTCGATCAGGAAAAGCTCGCCTTCGCCAAGCCCGATGCGCTCGTGATGCATCCGGGACCGATGAACCGGGGCGTCGAGATTTCCTCCGACGTGGCGGACGGTGCGCAGTCGCTCATCCGCGAACAGGTCGAAATGGGCGTCGCCGTGCGTATGGCGGTGCTGGAGGCTCTGGCGAGCCATCTGCCGAACAGGTGAAAAATCCCTCTCCCCTCTGCGGGAGAGGGTGGCCCGAAGGGCCGGGAGAGGGGCCATGGACAGGACACGAAAGAACCAAGTCACCCCAAAACTCCGCTCCTTCGCCAAGGAGCAACGGTCGATTCCGACCAGGGCCGAAGACCTGTTCTGGCAGCAGGTCCGCGGGGGCCGATTCCACGGCTACAAGTTCAAGCGGCAGGTGCCGATTGCGCCTTATATCGTCGATTTTCTCTGCGCAGGGGCGAGGGTGATTGTGGAACTGGATGGCGTTCCCCACGAACAGCCGGAGCAGCGGGCGCACGACGAAAGGCGCGATGCCTTCCTGCGGAGCCAGGGCTTTCGCGTTCTTCGCTTTTCCAACGACCTGATGCTCGGTAACGGCAATCTCGTTCTTGACTCCGTGCGCCAAGCGATTGAAGCCGAACTCGGCCCCTCTCCCGACCTGCTTCGCAGGCCACCCTCTCCCGCAGAGGGGAGAGGGAAACAAGGTGCTTTATGACGTCCGATCATGCCATCCTCTTCAAGAACGCCCGCCTCATTGATCCCGCCAGCGATCGCGAGGAGCGCGGCGGTGTGCTGGTGCGCGACGGCGTGATCCAGGCTGTCGGGCCGCAAGTCCGGGAAGCTTCCAACGCACAGGTGATCGATTGCGGAGGTCAGGTCCTAGCGCCTGGCCTCATCGACATGCGCGCCTTCATTGGCGAGCCGGGCGGTCCTTATCGCGAAACGCTCAAGAGCGCCGGCGAAGCGGCAGCGGCAGGCGGTGTCACGACCATCGTGTCCATGCCCGACACGAGCCCGGTTCTCGACGATCCGGCCGTCATCGATTTCATCGTCCGCCGGGCCCGCGATACCTCCATCGTCAACATCTGCCCGGCCGCGGCCCTGACCAAGGGGCTGGAAGGGCAGGAGATGGCCGAGATCGGTCGTCTCAAGGAAGCCGGCGCCATCGCCTTCACCGACGGTGCACGCTCTGTCACCAATGCACAGGTTATGCGCCGTGCGCTCACCTACGCCCGCGATTTCGATGCGCTGATCGTCCATCACCTGGAGGATCCGGATCTCGTTGGTCAGGGCGTGATGAACGAGGGCGAGTATGCCTCGCGGCTCGGGCTGCCGGGCATCCCGCGCGAGGCCGAAACGGTGATGCTGGAGCGCGACATCCGCCTCGTGCGGCTCACGGGCGGGCGCTACCACGCGGCGATGATCTCCTGCACCGATTCGGCGGAGATCATGCGGAGCGCGAAGGAGCGAGGTCTGCCCGTCACCTGCGGCGTCTCCATCAATCATCTCGCGCTCAACGAGAACGACATCGGCGATTACCGCACCTTCCTGAAGCTCTCGCCGCCGCTGCGCCACGAGGACGACCGGCAGGCGATGATCGAGGCGCTCGCCGACGGCACCATCGACGTGATCGTCTCCGACCACAATCCACAGGATGTGGAGAACAAGCGGCTGCCCTTCGCGGAAGCGGCCAATGGGGCGGTCGGGCTTGAGACGCTGCTTTCGGCTGCTCTGCGCCTCGTTCATGCGGGCCGCATCTCGCTCCCGAAACTCCTGCGGGCTCTGTCCACGAAACCCGCGGAAATCCTTGGGCTTCCCAGCGGACGCCTCGCCGTCGGCGCACCGGCCGATCTCATCGTCTTCGATCCCGATTCGCCTTACGTGCTCGACAAGCGCGAGCTCAAATCCCTGTCCAAGAACTCGCCCTTCGACGAAGCTCGCCTGGAGGGGCAGGTCACGGTCACGATGGTGGCGGGCAGGGTGGTGTTTCAACGCGATACGATGTAACGAGAAGTGAATGTCTGACGAAGCCAACCTCCTGCACCTCCTGCACCTCCTGGGCGCTCTGCTCTTCGGTTACCTGCTGGGCTCGATCCCCTTCGGCCTGATCTTCACCCGCATGGCGGGCCTAGGGGACGTGCGGAAGATCGGCTCCGGCAATATCGGCGCCACCAACGTGCTGCGCACGGGACGCAAGGGGCTCGCAGCGGCGACCCTGCTCGCCGATGCTCTTAAGGGCACGGTCCCGGTGCTGATCGCCGCCCAATGGGGACCGCAATTTGCGACCCTCGCGGCCCTCGGCGCGTTCCTGGGCCACCTCTTCCCAGTTTGGCTCAAGTTCAAGGGCGGCAAGGGCGTCGCCACCTTCATCGGCGTGCTGATCGGCCTCAAGCCTCTGGCCGCTCTGATCTTCTGCCTCATCTGGCTCGGTGTGGCTTTCGCCTCCAAGTATTCTTCGCTCTCCGCTCTGATCGCCAGCGCCGCAACGCCGGTCGTCCTGTGGCTCCTCGGCGAACCCGGCATGGCCGCGATGACGATCATCCTCGTAGCGCTTCTGTGGTGGAAGCACAGCCAGAACATCAGCCGCCTTCTCGCCGGGACCGAAGGCAAGATCGGACAGAAGGGATAATTCATGATCCTGACGGATGAGCAGCGTCTCGATTGGCTTCGCCTCATCCGCTCGGAGAATGTCGGTCCCCGGACCTTCCGGGCCCTGATCAACCAATATGGCAGTGCCGCCGCCGCGCTGGAGGCGCTGCCGGATCTCGCTCGTCGCGGCGGGCGCCTGATGCTGAAAGTCTGCAGTCGGGCGGAAGCCGAAAAAGAAATGGCGGCGGCCGCGCGCCTCGGCGTCCGTTTCATTGCCATGGGCGAGCCGGATTACCCGAAGACCCTCCAGGCCATCGATACCGCGCCGCCCCCTGATCGCCGTTCGCGGCTCCGCTGCCATTTTGGCGAAACCCTCCATCGCAATCGTCGGATCTCGTAATGCCTCCGCATCCGGCCTGACCTTCGCCGAACGTCTGGCGCGCCAGCTCGGCGAGGCGGATTACGTGGTGGTGTCGGGGCTCGCGCGCGGCATCGATACGAAGGCGCACAAGGCAACGCTCGAGACCGGCACCGTCGCCGTGCTGGCTGGTGGCCATGATCGGGTCTATCCGGCCCAGAACGAGCCACTGCTGCTTGCCATCGCCGAGCAGGGTGGGGCGGTGGTCTCCGAAATGCCGATGGGATGGGAGCCGCGCGGCCGCGACTTCCCGCGCCGGAACAGGATTGTTTCAGGTCTCTCCTATGGCGTCGTAGTGGTGGAAGCTGCGCGCCGCTCGGGCTCACTCATCACCGCGCGCTTTGCCCTGGAACAAGGGCGGGAGGTGTTTGCCGTTCCGGGCTCGCCGCTCGATCCGCGGGCCGAGGGTACGAACGATCTCATTCGCGACGGAGCCACGCTCTGCGCCGGTGTGGAGCATGTGACGAGTGCGCTGGAGCCGCTGATCGCTTCAGGCCCTCGTCTCGACCGGGGCGCCGAGGAGCCGCAGCACGCGCTGGGCTCGGAAGAACTCTGGGACGAGCTTGATCTGCCGGATATCGTCCGCGCGCCCGTGCGGCCGGTTATGCCGGATGCGGGCCTCGACGATGAAAGGGGTGAGGGCGAGGTCGATCTGATCGCGTTTCTCGGCCCCTCGCCGGTTGCCGTCGACGATCTGGTGCGGCAGACCGGGCTTTCGATCCGCAACGTTCAGATGGCGCTGCTCGAACTTGAGATCGCCGGACGTCTCGAGCGCCATGGCGGGAATGTAGTGTCGCTGATCGTCGGGGGTTAACCTTTACCGGTCCTTATTGGCCATTTGCAGAGTCCTGATGGCCTCCAGCCGGGCCATGTCGAGAAGATAGGCCAAAAGATCGAGCTTTACCTCACGGGCGAGGTAGGACAGTTCCGCCGAAAATTCAGAGATGTATTGGGCCGTTTCCTTCGCCGACATTCCGGCCTCGTGCGGGGCAGCCTTTCGTTCCGTCATCTGCTGCTCTTGAGATGATGGGGCTTTTAGGAAATGGCGCGGGGCTTTGGACATCGAGGCTGCCGCTGTCTCTTTGTTTCAATTCGCCTAGATAGCAACACAACCAATGATAACGCAAGTTGATTTATGCTTTACTTATAGTTGCAAAATCATCTCAATAGGGAGATCAATAGTGGCATCGAGACCAGAGCAAGTAATGTCTGCAGGGTCAGGATCTCGGCCATGAGACCCGCATTGCCGCCCATCTGGCGGGCGAGCACGTAAGCGGCACTGGCCGAAGGCACGGAGGCTGCGATGATCGTCACTGTCATGCCGTCGCCGCTGACACCGATGAAGCGGGCATAGGTCACGGCGATGACCGGCATCAGAATGAGCTTGAAGCTTGCGGCCAGGACATGTGGCAGGCCGGGGCTGGCGAGCCGACGGATATCGAGTCCCGCGCCGACGATCAGTAGGCCTGCCGCGAGCGCCGCCCGGCCCATCACCTCGATGTATCCAGCGAGCGGCTTGGGCAGCGGAGGGGCCAAGAGATTGAGCGTGAGACCCACGGCGCAGGACCAGATGAACGGATTGGTCAGGAACGAGCGCAGGATGTCCCAGGGGCTGCGCCGGGGCTGGCCAGCGAAGCGGATGAAGACATAGAAGGCGAGCAGGTTGAGGAGCGGCACCATGGCCGCGATGGCGACCGCAATCAGGGCGATCCCGCGCTGTCCGAACAAGCCTCCCGCGACCGCTAACCCGACGAAGGTGTTCCAGCGCGTCGCTCCTTGAAAGATTGACGTGAAGCTCGGGCCGTCGATGCCGAAGCGGCGCTCCAGCACGGGCCTCAGCGCCAGCACGACGACCGCCATTGTGAGAATCGCGCCGATCAACGCGCCGCCGACGCCGAGGACCGGCACGGAGGAAAGGTCGGCGCGCGACAAGGTGTCGATGATGAGCGCCGGGAAAAAGATCACGTAGGTGATGCGTTCAAGCCCCGCCCATTGCTGCTCGCTCACGAAATTCGTCGCCCGGCACAGCCAGCCGGTGGCTATGATCAGGAAGGTTGGGATCAGGCTGGCGAGGATGGCGGACATGGAGAATCGGGGCGGGCGGACCATGAGATCCAGAAAAAGCGGGGTGCATGAGGCGCTTAAGGCGTATTGCAGCCATCGACAAGCGCCGGATAAGCTTGCATTGGAATTCGGTCCTTATGCACCACTTGTCTTTCTCCGCGTCCGGTCCGAGGCCTTGATGATCCAGGTGACGAATTCCATCGCGCTCGACGAGTCCGAGCTTCAGGAAAGCTTCATCCGCGCCTCCGGTCCGGGCGGCCAGAACGTCAACAAGGTCGAGACGGCCGTGCAGCTGCGCTTCGACGTGCGCAATTCGCCGTCGTTGCCGGATTACGTGAAGGAAAAGCTCGAAAGGCTCGCCGGCAAGCGCATGACCAACGAAGGCGTTCTGATCATCACGGCCCAGCGCTTCCGCACCCAGGAACGCAATCGCGAGGACGCGGTGGCGCGCCTCGTCGAACTGATCCGGCAGGCGACCGAGCGTCCGAAAACGCGCCGGCCCACGCGACCGACGCTCGCCTCGAAGAAGCGCAGGCTCGAGGCCAAGGGCCGCCGGTCCGAGATCAAGAAGGGACGCAGCGGCAAGCCGGGGTTCGACTAAAGCATTTTTTGGCGAAGTGGACCCGGTTCGCCGTCAAAAAAATACGTCAAACCAAAAAGAGAGATGATTCCACGCAAGTGGAAACAGCTCTAAGCGCCTCATCCCTTAAGGACGATGCCGCCGAAGCCGAAAAGATCGGCGAAGACGGCAAACACCACACCGAGGCCAACGAGGACCAGGCCAGTGAGGAAGAAGTGGATCGAGCGATTGTACCGTTTGAGCTGGAGAGAGGAGACCAGCAGAAGATCCGCCAATGCCTTCAACTGCAGGACAACACCCAGGGTGATCACGGCCACGGAGACGAGATCCGAGTTCATCCATTCTCCCGGGAGTGCCGACCAGCGGCTCAGGAATCCGAGGGAGAAGCCGACGACGACGCCGATGGCGATGATGGAGCCGTTGCGGAAGGTGGAGTCGACGTGTTGCAACTCGCCGCGTTCGACAGGTTCAGCAGCATCCTTCGCCATTGTCAGGCTCCAACTAGAGCATCGGAAAGCGATCCTATCGCAATTCGAGGCCAACCAAGTGGCGAAACTGGCGCAGGCTCCTCACTCCGAGGGAGGATAGGCGTGCTCGCCGCCCCTGAAGTCGGAGACCGTGTAGCAGCCGCCCGCCTCGCGAAGGGCGTCAGGACCGATGACGGCTTTCCCGTGCCCACCGGGAATGTCGAGGATATAGGTCGGTTGACAGAGTCCTGAGATCCGCCCGCGCAGGCCGGCGACCAAGGCACGGCCTTCCTCGATGGAGAGGCGGAAATGGCTCGTGCCAGGCGCAAGGTCCGGATGGTGGAGGTAGTAGGGCTTCACCCTTGTCTCCACGAAGGCGCGCATGAGGCCCGCGAGCGTATCGGGATCGTCGTTGACCCCTTTAAGCAGCACGGATTGGCTGATCATGACGATGCCTGAATCGACGAGCCGCGCGCAGGCGGCTCGCGCATCCGGCGTCAGCTCACGCGGGTGGTTGGCATGGAGTGCCACATAGGCCGTCTTGCCGCTCGCCTTGAGCGCCGCGATCAAGGCCTCGTCAATCCGTTCCGGCTCGACCACGGGCACACGGGTGTGAAAGCGGACGATCTTGACGTGATCGATGGCGGCTAACCGCTGCAGGATCTCGGTGAGCCGGCGGGCTGAGAGCACCAGCGGGTCGCCGCCGGTGAGAATGACCTCCCAGATTTCCGGGTGATCGGCGATATAGGCAAAGGCCTTGTCCATGGCTTCGGGAGAAAGCGTGCCGAGCCCCTGCGGCCCCACCATCTCGCGGCGGAAGCAGAAGCGACAATAGACCGGGCAGACATGCACGGCCTTGAGCAGGACCCGGTCGGGATAGCGGTGGACGATGCCGTCGACCGGACTGTGCGCAAGATCGCCGATGGGATCGGCGCGCTCCTCAGGTTTTGTCGTCAGCTCGGCCGCATCTGGCACGAACTGGCGCGCGATGGGGTCGTTCGGATCGTTCCGGTCGATGAGGGCTGCCATGGCAGGGCTGATCGCGATGGCGTAGCGCTCGGCCACCGCCTCGATCCCGGTAAGTTCTTCGGGTGCCACGAGACCGGCCTCGGCCAGTTCCACAGGCGTACGGATGGGGCGGATCGCGTTCACCGGCTCGTCTCCGGAACGGGCGCCCAGATCACCTGATCGATTCGCGAGGCGCCGGTGGCGAGCATCACGAGCCGGTCGAAGCCGAGCGCGATGCCGCTCGCCTCGGGCATTTGCGCCAGAGCTGCCAAAAAGTCCTCGTCCACCGGATAGCTGTCTCCATAAACTCGCATCTTCTCCGCCATCTCGGCCTCGAAGCGGCGGTGCTGCTCGGCCGCATCGGTCAACTCGCCGAAGGCATTGGCGAGTTCCACGCCGCAGGCATAAAGCTCGAACCGTTCCGCCACGCGCGGATCGCGGGCAGTCGGGCGGGCGAGGGCCGCTTCCGCGACCGGGTACTCGTCCAGGATCGTGGCGCGCCCGAGGCCGAGATTGGGTTCTACCCGCTCCACGATGACGCGGCTGAACAGGTCCGCCCAGGTATCGTCCTCGGCCACCCGCAGGCCCGCTGCCTTCAGACTGGCGGCAAGATGATCCCGGTCCGTCGCGCCGTTTCGGTCGATGGAGGCGAGAAGGTCGATACCGGCGAAACGTGCGAAGGCCTCGGCCACGCTCAGGCGCTCGGGCTCCCGGAAAGGATCTGTCTCACGGCCGCGGAAGGCGAGGGTGCGGGTGCCTGCCGTCTCGGCTGCGAGGCCAAGGATCTCGCCGCAATCCCGCATGAGCACTTCGTAGCCTTCGCCAGCCCGGTACCATTCGAGCATGGTGAATTCCGGGTGGTGCAGCGGCCCGCGCTCCCGGTTGCGGTAGACATGGGCGAAGCAGGCGATCCGGGTTTCGCCGGCGGCCAACAGCTTCTTACAGGCGAATTCGGGCGAGGTGTGGAGATAGAGAGGCACCCGCGATCCGTCATGTCCGATGGCTTCCGTCGCGAAGGCATGGAGATGCGCCTCGTTGCCCGGCGAGGTCTGGAGCGTGGCCGTATCCACCTCCACGAAGTCCCGGCCTGCAAAGAAGCTTCGCAGGGCAGCCTGGATGCGGTTGCGGCCCATCAGAAAGGGGCGGCGATCCGCATGGACATGGGGTGTCCACCAGGGAGAGGGTGCGGGCACAGGTTGTTCCATTCCAAGGGTCGCTCGTTAAGGTCGGACTGGCGATTTGCGCGAAGATAGGCTACTTGCGGCTCCGAAACCGTTTTCGGCGCCACTGGGGGCGGACGCCCCGACCCTCACGACGCGCCCCTATCTGTCACAAGGAAAGCGTCCCGTGAAGGTCATCGCCTCTACGCTCCGCAAAGGCAATGTCGTCGATATCGACGGCAGGCTCTATGTGGTTCTCACCGCCCAGAACATCCACCCCGGCAAGGGCACCCCGGTTACCCAGCTTGACATGCGCCGCATCTCCGACGGCGTGAAGGTCTCCGAGCGCTACCGCACCACCGAGCAGGTCGAGCGCGCCTTCGTGGAAGACCGCGAGCACACCTTCCTCTACGAGGACGGCGAGGGTTTCCACTTCATGAACCCGGAAACCTACGATCAGGTCGTGGTTCCGGAGGACATCATCGGCGACCAGAAAGCCTATCTCCAGGAAAGCATGGCCGTGATGCTCTCGACCCATAACGGCGTTCCGATCGCCATCGAGCTGCCGGCCCGTGTGACGCTCGAGATCACCGAGACCGAGCCGGTCGTGAAGGGCCAGACGGCCTCCTCGTCCTACAAGCCCGCCATGCTGTCGAACGGCGTGCGCACCCTGGTGCCGCCCCACATCCAGGCCGGCACCCGTGTCGTGATCATGACGGAAGACGGCTCTTACGTGGAACGGGCGAAGGACTAAGGGTTCTTCTCTCGCTTGTTATAACGGCAGGCGGAGCCAATCAGATCTTGAAGGGCAGGAGGTTTCGGTGGAGGCTCACCGGACGTCCTGCCCTTAAATTTTTTGGAGTCCAACGGTTTCATGGCGCGCGGTCTTGCGAATCCCATCAATCCACTCGTCGCGGATGTCGGCAGCCCTCCGATCCCCGAGGCGCAAAGCTGGACGAGGCGCTATGACGGCTCCTTCGGGCCGCTGATCAACCTCTCCCAGGCCGTTCCCGGCAATGCGCCTCATGCCGAACTGCTGGAGCGGATGGCGAGTGTTGCGGGCGTCGCGTCCGGCTCGCAATACGGCCCGATCAACGGCGATGCCGATCTCCGGCAGGCCTACGCTGTCGATCTCTCCTGCCTCTATGAGGGCCGGATCGCGCCGGAGGACACCGCGATCACCGCTGGCTGCAACATGGCCTTCTTCGCCGCCATGATGCTGCTCGCCCATCGCGGCGAAGCGGTGCTGCTGCCGACGCCCTGGTACTTCAACCACCAAATGACCCTCGACATGCTCGGCATCGAGCCGCGTCCATTACCCTGCCGGCCGGAGAACGGATTCGTGCCGCGGGTGGAGGATGCGGAGGCGCTGATCGACGACAAGGTGCGGGCCGTCGTCCTGGTTACGCCCAACAACCCGACCGGCGCCGTTTACCCGGCTCATATGATCGAGAGCTTTGCACAGCTCTGTCGCAAACGTGGCATTTATCTCGTGATTGACGAGACTTACCGGGACTTCCTGCCGCAGGGGATGAACCGCGCCCACGGGCTGTTCATTGGCGAAGCATGGCGCGACACGGTGATCCAGCTCTATTCCTTCTCGAAATCATACGCGATCCCCGGACATCGCACCGGAGCCATCACGGCCGATGTCGGGCTCATCGACCAGGTGGCCAAGATTCTCGACTGCATCCAGATCTGCGCTCCGCGTACGGCCCAGGGAGCGTTGCCATGGGCCATCGACGCCCTGCGCGATTGGCGCGAGGACAACCGGGCGGAAATCAACCGGCGTGCACAGGTTTTTCAGGACGCTCTCGCGCCTCTGCCGGAATGGAAGATCGAGTCGGTCGGCGCCTATTTCGCCTATCTGCGTCACCCGTTCCCTGAGGCCAAAGCACAGCAGGTGGCGGAGAAGCTGGCGACGGAGCGGGGCGTACTGTGCCTGCCGGGAAGCTATTTCGGTCCCGGCCAGGAAGGTCATCTGCGCGTCGCTATTGCCAATGTGGGAGCCAATGTTTTGAGCGGGCTGACCGAGCGCTTCAAGGACTTTCGGCTCTGACCCTTCCCGGGAGGATGAGCGACAATCTGCCGATCCTGCCCTTGGCAGGACGGCAGGGCGATGGTTACTCTCTTCGTCAAGCAAGGCATTCGGTGGGGATGCTTGGGGATTCGTTTTGACCGTCAAAGTGGACGTGACAGCAGAACCAGGAGACCGGCATGCGGATCCGTTAAATGGGTCCGCAAACGGGGCGACCTTGGTTGCAGAGCGTCCTTCGCCGGCACGGACAGATTACCGACGACGCTCTTCCAGAAGCTATGCAGCGCTCGATCTCGGTACGAACAATTGCCGCCTTCTCATTGCAGAACCTGCGCATTTCGGCTTTCGTGTCGTCGATGCGTTTTCTCGCATTGTGCGACTGGGAGAGGGGCTTGGGCTCGGCAATCGCTTGGGCGAGGATGCCATCGGACGCACGCTCGAAGCGCTGCGCGTCTGCCGTGAAAAGATGGTCGCAAAGGATGTGACGCGGGCGCGCCTCGTGGCGACGGAGGCCTGCCGATTGGCCGAGAACGGCCCGTCCTTCATCGATCGCGTGCGCGACGAGCTCGATCTGGAGCTCGAGATCGTCGACCGCAAGACGGAAGCGTATCTTGCGGTCACTGGCTGCGCGTCCCTGGTCGATCCCAAGGCGCATTCCGTCATCGTGTTCGATATCGGCGGCGGCTCGACGGAGATTGCCTGGCTCGACGGCCAGGCGCCGCATGCCTTCGCCGATCCGTGCAAGCGCATCCGCGCCTGGGATTCGCTGCCCGTCGGCGTGGTGACGCTGGCCGAGCGCTATGGCGGCATTGACGTCACGCCCAAGACCTTCGAAGGCATGGTCGAGGAGGTGTCCGAGCTACTGCTCGATTTCGCCCTCGTGGCGGCGCCGGCAGGGCGCGCCCACAACTTCCATCTGCTCGGAACCTCGGGAACCGTCACCACCGTCGGCGGTATTCATCTGGGCCTCGCGCGCTACGACCGACGCCGGGTCGATGGGATGTGGATGCGCAACGGCGAGATCTCGACAGTGATGCAGCGTCTGCTGCATTCGGATTTTTCGCAGCGGGCCGAGAACCCCTGCATTGGCAAGGATCGTGCCGATCTGGTTCTCGCGGGCTGCGCCATTTTGGAAGCGATCCGGCGGGCTTTCCCCTCGGAGCGCCTGCGCATCGCGGATCGCGGACTGCGCGAAGGAATTTTGATGAAGATGATGCGAGAGGATTCCGTTTGGCGGGGAGGCAGCCCACGGTGAGTGCCAAGACAGGTTCCGGGGCCCGCAATCTCAAGCAGCGCGTGAAAACCGCCCACAAGCGGTCCCTTTCTTCGCAGAAATGGCTCGAACGTCAGCTCAACGATCCTTACGTCGCCCGCGCCAAGCGCGAAGGCTACCGCTCGCGCGCGGCCTTCAAGCTGATCGAGATCGACGAGAAGTATAAGATCCTCAAGCCCGGCCAGAAGATCGTCGATCTCGGCGCCGCGCCCGGCGGCTGGTCCCAGATCGCCGCCACGAAGGTGGGGGCGAAAGGCAAGGTCGTCGGCATCGACCTTCTGCCCATCGATCCGATGGCGGGCGTCGAGTTCATCCAGCTCGACTTTTTGGACGAGAGTGCGCCCGGCAAGCTGATCGAGATGCTCGGCGGCCCGGCCGATGTGGTCATGTCCGACATGGCGGCCAACACCACCGGCCACAAGAAAACCGACCACCTGCGCATCATCGGCCTTGCGGAAGCGGCGATCTACTTCGCCCGCGAGATCCTCGCGCCCGGCGGCGCCTTCGTCGCCAAGGTGTTCCAGGGTGGCACCGAGAGTCAGCTCCTGGCCGACCTCAAGCGCGACTTCGCCGTGGTGCGGCACGTGAAGCCCGCAGCAAGCCGTGCCGATTCGGCGGAACTCTATGTGCTCGCGACCGGTTTCCGGGGACGGACGGAGGAGACGCCCTCCGCCTGACGGCTTTTGCCCGAGGCCATATTGCAAGGGATACGACCATGGCAGCGCACCAGATCGGAATCATCGGCCTCGGCAAGATCGCGCAGGATCAGCATCTGCCCGTCATCAAGGCCAATCCGAATTTCGAGCTTCTGGCGGTAGCGAGCCAGCGCGGTTTGCAGCCGGATGAGGCCAAGTACAGCTTCCAGGATTACCGGGAACTGCTGAAGATCCCTGAGATCGAAGCGGTGTCGATCTGCACCCCGCCGCAGGTCCGCCACCAGATCGCCCGCGACGCGCTACTCGCCGGAAAGAGCGTTCTTCTCGAAAAGCCGCCTGCTGCCACCTTGAGCGAGTTAGAGGACCTCAAGGAACTCGCCGCGAAGGTGAGCAAGGTCGTCTTCACCACCTGGCACGCCCAGTACAACAAGGCGGTCGACGAGGCGAAGAAGGCGCTCGCCGGTTGGGTCATCAAGCGGCTTCTTGTGACCTGGAAGGAGGATGTGCGGCACTGGCATCCGGGCCAGCAGTGGATTTGGCAGGCCGGCGGCTTCGGCGTCTTCGATCCGGGAATCAACGCGCTCTCCATTGTCACCCGCATCATGCCCGAGCCGGTCTTCATCAAGACCTCCAGTCTGGAATTCCCCGCCAACCGCGACGCACCGATTGCTGCAAACCTCACTTTCTCGATGAGCCACGGCCAAGGTGATCTCCAGGCGGTGTTCGACTGGCGCCAGACCGGCCCGCAGACCTGGGACATCGAGGTGGAAACCGAAGCGGGCCTGAACCTCAAACTCACCCATGGCGGCAGCTGCCTGGAGATCGGCGGGAGGCAGGTCGTGCAGGAAGAGCCTGCGGAATATCAGGGTATCTATCGCCGTTTCGACGAGTTGCTGAATACTCGCCAGTCGGAAGTTGACATTGCCCCCTTCCGCCTCGTGGCCGACGCCTTCATGATCGGCAAGCGCGTGCAGGTCGAGGCGTTCGAGGATTAGAGCAAGCAGTCATCCCGGATGGCGAAGCCGATCCGGGATCGCGTGACGAGAGTGGCGCGCCTCTCCCCTCCCTCCTTGTGGGGAGGGCTAGGCAGGGGGTGTGAGCGCCAACCTCAAACCAGTCCTGCGCCAGCACCCCCTCTCCAACTCTCTCCTACAAGCGGGAGAGGGCTTGCCAGCGCTTCACTTTGAGAACGATCCCGGATCTTCGCTGTGCTTCGTCCGGGATGACGCGGTAACAGCAGCCTTCAAGCCAAGTTCTTCTTCAAGAACCCGACCGTCCGGCTCCAGGCCTCATCCGCCGCGTCCTTGTCGTAGCGCGCTGCGTTTGTGTCGTTGTTGAAGGCGTGGTTGGCGCCCTCGTAGACGTAGATCTCATAGGTCTTGCCGGCCTGCTTCAGCGCCGCTTCATAGGCCGGGATGCCGGCGTTGATGCGCTCATCGAGGCCACCATAATGCATCATCATGGCGGCATTGATCTTCGGCACGTCCTCGGCCTTGGGCTGCCCGCCGTAATAGGCCACCCCCGCATTGAGGTTAGGCTCGTTGACCGCGAGGTTGTTCACTGCGCCGCCGCCCCAGCAGAAGCCGATGGCGCCGACCCTGCCGTTGCTGTCCGGGCGGCCCTTGAGATAGGCGACCGCCGCCTTGCCGTAGGCGATCACGTCTGGCTGCTTCAGTTGGCCAATCATCTCGCGGCCCTTGTCCTCGTCGGCGGGCGTGCCGCCCATGGGCGAGATATAATCGAGCCCAAGCGCGATGAAGCCCTCGGCCGCCATGCGCCGGGTCACGTCCTTGATATGTGGGTTGAGGCCCCGGTTCTCATGAATGACGATCACGGTCGGCAGTCGGCCGGAAGCATTCTTCGGCTTGACGAGATAACCCTTGAGTCCTTGGGCACCGGGAATGTCCACGGTCTCGGCTGTGATCCGCGGATCATTCTCCGGAATCGTCTGCGCCTGGGCGTAGTTGTTCTGCAGGATCGGCAGGAGAGCGGTTGCGGCTGCCGTGCTGCCGGCCAAGGCGGCGAGCTTGTCGATGAAAGAACGGCGGCTCATGCCGCCATGGGTGAAGTCGTCGTAGAGGTCGATGATGCGTTGATCCATGAAAGCCTCCCGGTCTGACGCGGGAAAATTAGCGCATCTAGCGGCCCGAGATACCGTCCCCTAAGCCCGTGGAAGGAGGTTTTTCCTTCACAATCCTGTGTCCCGACATCTCGGCGCCCGCCGTCGGTGTCAGCCCCAGGAAGAGGAAACCGGACAGGGCGGACACCGTCGCAACTGCCCAGAAGGCGGGGCCGAAATTCGCCGCCGTGATCGTGCCGTCGCCATGGAGATTCGCGGCATATTCCAGCACGAAGGCGCCGAAGGCCACGCCGGTGCTGAGTGAGACCTGCTGCAGGGCGCTCGACAGGCTCGTGGCGTAGCTCATCTCCCGGTTGGAGATCTCCGCATAGCCGATGGCATTGAGGCTGGTGAACTGGAGCGAGCGGAAGCAGCCGCCGACCAGCAGAATGATCATGATCAGCCAGTGGGGCGTCTCGGGCGTGAAGAACCCGTTGGCAGCGACGAAGCTTGCGCCGATGAAGGCATTGATGATCAAAAGCCTGCGGAAGCCAGTCCGCTCGAGGATGCGCTTGGCCATGGTCTTCATGAACAAGGCGCCCACGGCAGCGATGAATGTGAGCGAGCCGGAGGCGAGCGGGCTCAAGCCGAAACCGACCTGCAGCATCAGCGGAAGCAGGAATGGGATCGCGCCGATGCCGATGCGGAACAGCGATCCGCCGATCACGCTGATGCGGAAGGTCGGGATCTTCAAAAGGCCGAGATGCAAGACCGGATAGGGCGTGCGCCGCGCGTGGAAGACGTAGAGAACGAGGCAGATCACGCCGATCACCACGCAGCCGGTCGAAATCTCCGCCGGGATGAGATGACGCCCGCCGGAAGCGAAGCCCAGCATGAGCAGCGCAAAGCCGAAGCCAGAGAGCAGGAAGCCGATAAAGTCCAGCGGCGGCGTATCCTCTTCCCTGATATTCGGTACGAAGATCGTCGCCATCACGATGCCGAGGATACCGATGGGGATGTTGATGAAGAAGATCCAGCGCCAGTGAAAGAACTCGGTGATGAAGCCGCCAAGCGGCGGCCCCACGATGGGGCCGATCAGAGCCGGAATGGTCAGGGTCGCGAGGGCCTGCACCACCTCGCTGCGGGGAACGCTCCGCAGCAGCACGAGGCGGCCCACTGGCACCATCATGGCCCCGCCGGCGCCCTGGACGAAGCGTGCGATCACGAACCACTCCAGGGAAGTGGCGCCCGCGCAGGCAAGCGAGCCCGCCATGAACACGCCGATGGCTGCGGTGAAGATCGTGCGAGCGCCGTACTTGTCCGCCATCCAGCCGGAGATCGGGATGAAGATGGCGAGGCTGACCAGGTAAGAGGTCAGTGCCAGCTTGAGCGCGATGGGATCCGTCCCCAGGCTCTGCGCGATCATCGGCAGGGAGGTAGAGATCACCGTGGAATCCGTGTTCTCCACGAAGAGGGCTGTGGCGATGATCAGCGGGAGAAGGCGGGATTGGCGCATGACTCGCAGGACTTAACGCCCTGCAACCCTCTTGCAAAGACCAAAAAGGCGCAAGGCAGGTCTTCTGGAGAAGCGTTCCTCAACCCTTTGCGAAACGACAAGCCCGTGCTACGGACCCGTGCCAACTCGCCAAAGCGTTATTTTCTCACTCGCGCACCCATTAAGGAGTTGGTCATGGCCTCTGTAATTGCCGATAAGATCATCGAAGGACTGACCTTCGATGACGTGCTCCTCCGCCCCGGCCGCTCCGAAGTCCTGCCCAGCGACGTCGAAGTGGCGACCCGGCTGACCCGGACCATCCGCCTCAACATGCCGATCATCGCCTCCGCCATGGATACGGTGACGGAAGCCCGCATGGCCATCGCCATGGCCCAGAACGGGGGCTTGGGCGTCATTCACCGCAATCTCGAACCGGAAGCCCAGGCTGAGCAGGTCCGCCTCGTGAAGCGCTATGAGTCCGGCATGGTGATGAACCCCATCACCATTCATCCGGATGAGACCCTGGCCGATGCGCTTTCGATGATGAAGCATCACGGCATTTCCGGCATTCCGGTCGTCGAGCGGGGGCCGAACAACACCAAGGGCAAGCTCGTCGGCATCCTGACCAACCGCGACGTGCGCTTCGCCAACAATCCCGGCCAGAAGGTTTCCGAGCTGATGACCAAGGACCGCCTGATCACGGTCCGCGAGGGTGTGAGCCAGGATGAGGCCCGCCGCCTTCTGCACCAGTTCCGCATCGAGAAGCTCCTGGTCGTCGATGACCATTACCGCTGCATCGGCCTGATTACGGTGAAGGACATCGAGAAGCAGGTCGCCTATCCCAACGCCGCCAAGGACGTGCAGGGCCGCCTTCTGGTCGCCGCCGCCACCACGACGGGCGAGCAGGGCTTCGAGCGCGCCGAGCGCCTCATCGACGCCGGCTGCGACGTGGTCGTGGTCGATACCGCCCACGGTCATTCTGTGAAGGTGCTGGAGAGCGTCACGCGGGTAAAGAAGCTCTCGAACGCCGTGCAGGTCGTCGCCGGCAACGTGGCGACGCGCGAGGGCGCCCAGGCGCTCATCGATGCCGGTGCCGATGCGATCAAGGTCGGCATTGGCCCGGGCTCCATCTGCACCACCCGCATCGTGGCGGGTGTCGGCGTGCCCCAGCTCACCGCCATCATGGAAGCGGTCGAGGCGGCCTCGCAGGCAGACGTTCCGGTGATCGCGGACGGCGGCATCAAGTTCTCGGGCGATCTCGCGAAGGCGCTTGCGGCGGGAGCCTCATGCGCCATGGTGGGCTCGCTGCTCGCCGGCACGGATGAGACCCCCGGCGAGGTTTTCCTCTATCAGGGCCGCTCCTATAAATCCTATCGCGGTATGGGCTCGGTCGGCGCCATGGCGCGCGGCTCGGCGGACCGCTACTTCCAGGCGGAGGTGCGCGATACGTTGAAGCTCGTGCCGGAAGGCATCGAGGGTCAGGTGGCCTATAAGGGGCCGGTTTCCGCTGTGCTGCACCAGCTCACCGGTGGCCTTCGTGCCTCCATGGGCTATGTGGGCGCCGCGACCCTGCCGGAATTCCAGGAGAAGGCCCAGTTTATCCGCATCACCAGCGCGGGCCTGCGCGAGAGCCACGTTCACGACGTGACGATCACGCGGGAGAGCCCTAACTACCCGACTCGCAGCTAAGCTTGAGTCGAGTTCCCGCTTATGAGCATTACCGCCATCCTTCTCCCGGTCTATGTCCAGGTCGCACTGACCGTCCTCCTGCTGCTCTGGATGGGCAGTTCACGGTTGTCGAGCCTGCGTACGGGCAAGGTGAAGGTGAGGGACATCGCGTTGGGCGAGCGCAACTGGCCCACGCCGATCCTGCAGGTGCAGAATGCGTATCACAACCAGTTCGAGCTGCCGGTTCTGTTCTATGTGCTGGTGGTGTTGGCGCTGATCACCCGGAAGGCCGATATGCTCTTCGTGGTGATGTCCTGGATGTT
Organism: Microvirga sp. GN3; assembly: GCF_055792825.1. Taxonomy (NCBI): domain Bacteria; kingdom Pseudomonadati; phylum Pseudomonadota; class Alphaproteobacteria; order Hyphomicrobiales; family Methylobacteriaceae; genus Microvirga; species Microvirga sp. GN3. The sequence continues at coordinate 26,197 of NZ_JBVVAK010000006.1, read as the reverse complement.
CGTGGCCACCCGCCTCATTCACGCGGCGATCCACACGACCTCGAACAAGGTATCCCTGCGCTTTCAGGCCTTCGTGGTTGGGGTGCTGATCCTAGTGGCTATGTGGGTGATCTTCAGCATTCGGGTGCTCGCTGCCGAGACAGGCGTTTAGAAGGGACGGGATGGGCGTTGCACCCATCCCGCGCATCGCTTTAGAAGCGCTTGCCGCTCTCTAGCTGGGTCTTGGCGTCGGTCTGCTTCATCGGAGGTGGGGTGAGGTCGGCAGCCGGGGCGGTTGCGCAGGCGGCGATGGCGAGGGTCAGGCCGACGGCAACGAGGCCGCGGGTCAGTCGGGTCAACATGAAAGTGGCTCCAAAGAGAATCGTGCGATGTGCACACTCCTTAGATCCACTTTCGAACAGGACGGAAAATAGGAAACATTATGTCGTTTCTACGGCCAAGCTTGAGTGTGCTTTTTCGATGACACCCGCCGCCCGCATCTCCGCCGCCATCGAGGTCCTGACCGATATCGAGGCCCGACGCCGCCCGGCGACAGACGCCCTCAAGGATTGGGGCCTGTCCCATCGCTTCGCCGGCTCCAAGGATCGCGCCGCCATCGCGAGCCTCGTCTACGATGCCCTGCGCCGGAAATCCTCCGCTGCCTGGATCATGGGCGAGAGTACACCCCGCGCCGTCGCGCTCGGCATGCTGAAGCTGCAGCGCGGGCTCAATCTCGATGCCATCGCGGCTTTGTGCTCGGGCGAGCGCTTCGCCCCGGAGCCCTTGACCGCCGATGAGCGGGGGAGGCTGGAGAAAGCCGATCTGAGCAGCGCGCCGGCGCATATCGCGGGCGACTTCCCGGACTGGATCGAACCGTCGTTGAAGCGTCTCTTCGGTGAGGATCTCGTGCCCGAGATGCAGGCGCTCACCACCCGTGCGCCGCTGGATCTGCGGGTGAACACCCTGAAAGTCTCTTCCCGCGAGGAGGCGCATGATGCCCTGCCGCATCTCAACGCCATCGAGACGCCGCTCTCGCCCTTGGGCCTGCGCATCGTGCCGAGCGAGGACGGGCGTGGTCCAGCTGTGCAGTCTGAGCCCGAGTTCCTGAAGGGCTGGATCGAGATCCAGGATGAGGGCTCGCAGCTCGTGGCGCTGCTTTCCGGCGCCAAGCCCGGCGAGCAGGTGGTCGATCTCTGCGCCGGCGGCGGCGGCAAGACCCTGGCGCTGGCGGCTATGATGGAGAACCACGGCCAGATCTATGCCACCGACAACGATGCCCGCCGTCTTGCTCCCATCCATGACCGGCTGACTCGGGCAGGGGTGCGCAATGTCCAGGTCCGCACGCCGCGAGCCAAGGCCGATGCGGTCACGGATCTCGATGGAAAGATCGACTGCGTGCTCGTGGACGCGCCCTGCACCGGAATCGGCACCTGGCGGCGCAACCCGGATGCGAAATGGCGCTTGCGGCCCGGCAGCCTGGAGGTTCGGCGCAACGAGCAGGCGACGGTTCTCGAGCGTGCTGCCCGGCTGGTGAAGCCCAAAGGGCGCATCGTCTATATCACCTGCTCGATCCTGCCGGAGGAGAACGACGACGCGCTCTCCGCTTTCATGGAGCGCCACGATGGGTTTTCGCCCGTGCCGGCCGACAAGGTTCTGGAGCAGGCGGGGCTCGGCGCGCTCAAGGGCTCCGTTCGCCCGACCCTACACGGGCTCCAGCTGACGCCGCATAAGACCGGGACCGACGGCTTTTATGCCGCGATCCTGGTGCGAAACCCATGAAAAGCCTCATATTTCGATTGTTGTCCCGACCCGGAAGGCCGTAAGAACCTGCCATGACCCAGACCCACGATAAAATCCTCATCGTCGATTTCGGCTCCCAGGTGACCCAGCTCATCGCACGGCGCGTGCGCGAGGATGGCGTCTATTCCGAGGTGGTGCCGTTCCAGAAGGCCGCCGAGGCGATCCGGATCATGAAGCCGAAGGGCGTGATCCTCTCCGGCGGACCGGAATCGGTCACCACTGACACTTCTCCCCGCGCACCGCAGGAGCTGTTCGACACCGGCCTGCCGATCTTCGGTATCTGCTACGGCCAGCAGACCATAGCGGCGCAGCTCGGCGGCGAGGTCGAGGGCGGGCATCATTCCGAGTTCGGCCGCGCCGAGATCGAGGTCTTCACCGAGAGCCCGCTCTTCCAGGGCGTGTGGCAGGTCGGCAAGAAATACCCGGTTTGGATGAGCCATGGCGACCGCGTCACCAAGCTCCCCGAAGGTTTTGAGGTTCTGGCCGCTTCCGAGAACGCCCCCTTCGCGGTCGTGGCCGACGAGGAGCACAAGTTCTACGGCGTGCAGTTCCACCCGGAAGTTGTGCACACGCCTCAAGGAGCCCAGCTCATCCGCAACTTCGTGCGCGACATCGCGGGCTGCAAGGGCGACTGGACCATGAAGGCCTTCCGCGAGGAGGCCATCGAGCGCATCCGCGCCCAGGTCGGCACCGGCCGCGTGATCTGCGGCCTGTCCGGCGGCGTCGATTCCGCCGTGGCGGCCGTGCTGATCCATGAGGCCATCGGCGACCAGCTCACCTGCGTCTTCGTCGATCACGGCCTGCTGCGCGCGGCGGAAGCCGAGCAGGTGGTGACGCTCTTCCGCGACCACTACAACATCCCGCTCGTCCACGTGCAGGCGCAGGACCTGTTCATCGGCGCGCTCGAAGGCGTGTCGGACCCGGAGGTCAAGCGCAAGACCATCGGCAAGCTCTTCATCGACGTGTTCGACGAGGAGGCCAAGAAGATCGGCGGAGCCGATTTCCTGGCGCAGGGTACGCTCTACCCGGACGTGATCGAGAGCGTCTCCTTCACCGGTGGTCCCTCCGTCACCATCAAGAGCCACCACAATGTCGGCGGTCTGCCCGAGCGCATGAAGATGAAGCTCGTGGAGCCGCTACGCGAGCTGTTCAAGGACGAGGTGAGGGTGCTCGGCCGCGAGCTCGGCCTGCCCGATGCCTTCGTCGGCCGCCATCCGTTCCCAGGCCCGGGCCTCGCCATCCGCGTCCCCGGCACGATCACGCGCGAAAAACTCGACATCCTGCGCAAGGCCGATGCGATCTACTTGGAAGAGATCCGCAATGCCGGCCTCTACAACGAGATCTGGCAGGCCTTCGCGGTGCTGCTCCCCGTGAAGACCGTCGGCGTCATGGGCGACGCGCGCACCTACGACCATGTCTGCGCTCTGCGCGCCGTCACCTCCATCGACGGCATGACGGCGGATTTCTACCCGTTCGACATGGCCTTCCTCGGCCGGGTCGCGACCCGCATCATCAACGAGGTCAAGGGCATCAACCGCGTGACCTACGACATCACCTCGAAGCCGCCTGGGACGATTGAGTGGGAGTAGGCGATGGCTGCCACGCTCTATGGCATCAAGAACTGCGACACGATGAAGAAGGCGCGCGCTTGGCTCGACGCTAAGGGCGTGCCTTACGCCTTCCACGACTACAAGGTGGAAGGCATCGACCGCGCGCGGCTGGAGACCTGGGCGCGCAGCGTCAGCTGGGAGACGCTTCTCAACCGCGCCGGGACGACGTTCCGCAAGCTGCCGGATGCAGAGAAGGAGGGCATCGATGAACGGAAAGCGCTCGCACTGATGCTCGACCAGCCCTCCCTAATCAAGCGTCCCGTTCTCGATCTCGGCGGTCGCCTCGTGGTCGGCTTCAAGCCGGAGTTTTATGAAGAGGCGGCTCGGTAGATCTATAAACCGGTCCGCCCCCACGTTGTAGTGATGCTCATCCCCTGAAGAAGAGCAGCGTGAGCAGCAGGAAGGTCGGAAGCAGGATGGCGCCCGACCAGAGCAGATAGCCGAAGAAGCTCGGCATCTTCACGCCGCCTGCGCGGGCAATCGCGTAGACCATGAAATTGGGGGCGTTGCCGATATAGGAGTTGGCGCCCATGAACACGGCGCCGGCGGAGATCGCCGTGAGCGTCAGCGCGCCCGTCGTCATGAGCTGCTGCGGATCGCCGCCGGCGAGCTCGAAGAACACGAGATAGGTCGGCGCATTGTCGAGGAACGAGGACAAGCCGCCGGAGAGCCAGAAATAGGCGGCGTTGTTGGCGCTGCCGTCCGGATTGGTCACGAGCGCAACGAGCGGCGCGAAGGCACCATCCGCGCCGGCGCGCAGCATGGCCAGCACCGGAATGATGGCGATGAAGATGCCGGCAAAGAGCTTGGCCACCTCCTTGATCGGGTCCCAGGAGAAGCCGTTCTCGATCCGGTTCGCCTTTGGCGTGGTCTTCAGCGAAGTGATGGTGACCGCAATCATGATGAGATCGCGTAAGCCATTGGCGAACTCGATCTCTGTGCCGAACATGGTCATGCGGCCGAGATCGACGGTGGCGCTCATGAGAATGGCGCCGATGATGACGGCGATCAGCAGGAAGTTGATGCCGCCTGTGATGCGGACCGGATTGTCTGGCGTCGGATCGGGACGGACGCGGCCTTCCTTCTTGTAGACGGCAAGATCGATCGCGAAGAAGAGAGCGAGCAGGAGGACGCTGGCGACAAGGGTTGCCGGGAACAGGTGCGTGGTGGTCCAGAAGAAATCGACGCCGCGCAGGAAGCCGAGGAAGAGCGGCGGATCGCCGAGGGGCGTGAGCGCGCCGCCGATATTCGACACCAGGAAGATGAAGAACACGATCACATGGACGTTGTGCCGCCGATCGTCATTGGCGCGCATGACCGGCCGGATCATCACCATGGACGCGCCTGTGGTGCCGATGACGCTGGCCAGCACGGTGCCGATGGCCAGAAGGATCGTGTTCATGCCTGGCGCGCCGTGAAGGTTGCCGCGCACGAGAATGCCGCCGGCCACCGTGAACAGCGCGAGCAGCAGCAGGATGAACGGGATGTATTCGAGCAGCGCCGTGTGGGCGAGGGCATGGAGCGCCGCTGCGGGGCCTGCGGCAACGGCCAGCGGGATCAGCACCAGCAATCCCCAAAGTGCAGCAATCTTGCCTTGGTGATGCTCCCAGACATGCGGCGCCAGCAACGGGAAGAGAGCGATCGACAGGAGAATGCCCGCAAAGGGGAGCGCCCAGGCGAAGCCGAGACTCGCCCCGTCGAACTCCGCCGCGAACGCTGCCTCAGGCAGCAGGAGCAAGCCGGCAGTCAATATGAGGTTCATGATGCGAGGCATGATCTTCGGTTCCCCCTCGGTGTCGGTCCGGCTGGCCCGTCTTATCGATTGTGCAGCGGTTTTACGGGAAGGGTGATGGTCCTGCAATGACGAGCTGGACACTTTGGTCCCTCGCGCACGACCTTCGTTCTTTCAAGCAAAAGGCGGGCCGCAAAGCCCGCCTTTTCGTCTCGTATGCGAGGCACCGTTACTGAATCTTCGGCGGTTCGTCGAAGTTCAGGCTGGGGAGGCCGCCCGGATCGCCAGGGGCGCCGAGGCCAGGAACCAGTAGTTGGTCGAGCTTCTGCTGCACTGCTGCCGGATCGACCGCGGGGCCCGCCGCCTTGTAGTGCATCACGATCTGCGGGAAGGCGATCACGATGCCCACCATGATCAGCTGAATGATCACGAAGGGTACGGCGCCCCAATAGATCTGACCCGTGGTCACCGGTTCCATCTTCTTGCCCGTGAGGCGGTCGATATACGGCACCTTGGGGGCCACCGAGCGCAGGAAGAAGAGAGCGAAGCCGAAGGGCGGATGCATGAACGAGGTCTGCATGTTCACGGCTAGGATCACGCCGAACCAGATCAGGTCGATGCCGAGCTTGTCAGCTGCGGGCCCGAGGAGCGGGATAATGATGAAGGCCAGCTCGAAGTAGTCGAGGAAGAAGGCCAGGAAAAACACCAGCACGTTCACGAAGACCAGGAAGCCGACCTGTCCGCCCGGAAGCGAGGTGAGCAGGTGCTCGACCCAGATGTGGCCGTTCACGCCATAGAAGGTGAGCGAGAACACGCGGGCGCCGATCAGGATGAAGAGCACGAAGGCGGAGAGCTTCGCGGTCGCTTCCGTGGCCTGACGCACCAGGGTCCAGTTGAACCGGGCCGGGTTGTTGTCGAGCTTGCGCTTGACGGCCGCCAGGATCACCGAGCCCAGCGCGCCCATGGCGCCGCCTTCGGTCGGCGTGGCAAGGCCAATGAAGATGGTGCCGAGCACGAGGAAGATCAGCAGGAGCGGGGGCACCATCACGAAGGTAACCTGCTGGGCCATATTGGACATGAGGCGCAGGCCCGTGAACCGTTCCACGATGCCCACGATCAGCGCATAGATCGCGCCTGCCAGGATCATTTCGAAAGTCAGTGCGAGACCCTCATGGCCTTGGTTGTGCAGCACCACGTAGGCGCCGACAAGAAGGGCGACCAGGACGGCGGAGATGGCGATGCGCTTCGCGCCGAGCATCTTGTTCATGAGGGCGCAGATGAGAGCTACCACGGTGGCAACGCAGATCGTCAGGATGACGAAATCCGCACCGGCCTTGGTGTTGGTCTGCGAGAGCACGTAGTAGCCGACGAGGCCGGAGAAGACGACCAGGATGCCGAGCTGCCAGACGCCGCGCGCGCCATCGGGCTCGCGGTAGCCGATCGCCTCCGGCGGAAGGCCTGGGGCTGATTTCGGATAGATGATCGACATCAGCATGATGTAGCCAGCGTAGAGGCCAGTCAGGATCAGGCCGGGCAGGAACGCGCCCTCGTACATGTCGCCCACCGAGCGGCCGAGCTGGTCGGCCATAACGATGAGAACGAGGGAGGGCGGGATGATCTGGGCAAGCGTGCCCGAGGCCGCGATCACGCCGGAAGCCAGACGACGGTCATAGCCGTAGCGCAGCATGATCGGCAGGGAGATGAGGCCCATGGAGATCACGGAAGCAGCAACCACGCCGGTGGTGGCCGCCAGCAGTGCACCCACGAAGATCACCGCGTAGGCGAGACCGCCGCGAACCGGACCGAAGAGCTGGCCGATGGTGTCGAGGAGGTCTTCCGCCATACCTGAGCGCTCAAGCACCAGTCCCATGAAGGTGAAGAACGGGACCGCCAGAAGCACCTCGTTCGACATGGTGCCGAAGATTCGGTCGGGCAGGGCCTGGAGGAACGGCCAGGAAAGGGTGATGGTATCAGGAGCTAGCGGAGCGAGCTCTACCGCGATGAAGAAGAACAGCAATCCATTCGCCGCCAGGGCGAAAGCGACCGGATAACCGAGAAGAAGGAAAACCACGAGCGCCGCGAACATGATCGGCGCGAGGTTCTGGGCAATCAATGCAGCCATTGATGGAAACTCCGAAAACTTAAATCAGTCGCCGAAACGATCAGCTGATGCCGTCGCCAGGCGGCGTCGCGCCTGTGCCCGGCGTGTTGACGGTGCCGATGTCATGGATGAGGCGCTCTGCCTCGGCCTCGACACTGTGGCCGCCAGCTTCCTCATCGGCGAGCTTGCCCTGCATGATGGCGACGCGCTTGATCAGCTCGCTCAGCCACTGGAAGAACATCGAGATGAACCCGAGCAGGATGAGGCCTTTGGCTGGCCAGATCAGCAGGCCGCCGGCATTCGACGACACCTCGCCCGAACGGAACGAATTGAGGAAATATGGCACCGACAGCCAGAGCAGCAGAGCCACGAAGGGGAACAGGAAGAAGAGGTGACCGAACACATCGATTCCGTCCCGCCCGCGCTTCGAGAGCCTGCTGGAGACGATGTCGATGCGGATATGCTCGTTGGCTTTGAGGGTCCAGGCGGCGCAGAGCATGAACACGGCGCCGAAGAGATACCATTGCAGCTCGAGCCAAGCATTGGACGAGACGCCGAAGACGCGCCGGATGATGGCATTGATCGCGGAGACCAGGATGGCCACCACGATGGCCCACGCTGCGACCTTGCCGAGGCGCTCGTTGATCGAGTCGATGACACGGGATAGCCCAAGAAGTGCCGTCACCTGTCTCCCCCTTAAAACTTGTTGGTTGATAATCTTGCGGCCTTGGCTATCGGACTTGGGGCGGCGTCGCTAGTGCCGAATTAGTCTAAAGCAAGGTTTCCGCGGTCCGTAGCGGAGAAATTTTTATGCTGCAAGATACCCCATTGTTAAAAGTTTAGGCAGTCCAAGGCTTTGAGGGTAATTGGAAACTTGCGCCGTCGGCCGTTGGGCTTTTCATCTCACGGAGCCCTTCCTGTTCATACTACTTGGTTTTCTCTGTTTGGAATGGCTATAAGTTCCTAGAGCGTGGGGGCCCTTCGTGACGCTGTTGATCCTTGGACTTGCGATTTTCCTCGGCATTCATTCCTTCAGCATGGCACGGGGCAGCCGGGCGGCTCTGATCGCAAGGATCGGGGAGGGGCCGTACAAAGGGCTTTATTCCCTCGTCTCTCTTCTCGGGATCGTTCTGATTGCCATCGGCTATGGCCAGTATCGCGCTGGCGGTTACATCCCGGTCTGGGATCCTCCCGTCTGGACGCGTCATCTCGCGCTTCTTCTGGTCTGGCTCGCCTTCATCTGTATTGCGGCGGCCTATCTGCCGGGGCGCATCAAGGCCCGGCTCAGGCACCCGATGCTCGCAGGCGTGAAGATCTGGGCGCTGGCGCATCTTCTCGCCAATGGCGATCTGGGCTCGATTCTGCTCTTCGGTTCCTTCCTGGTCTGGGCCGTGCTGGCCCGCATCAGCGACAAGCGCCGGGACATAGCCGCCCAGCATGGGGGTACGACGGCACCCGCCGGATGGCGGAATGATGCACTGGCAGTGATCATCGGAACGGCGGTCTATCTGGCCTTCGTGTTCTGGCTCCACCCGTGGCTGATTGGAGTTCCCGTCCTGCCCATGCGGGCATGAAGCCTCTCGCCTTGCGCGGTTGTGTGTGTTAGGCGACCTCCTTCGATTGCAGGAGGCGGCCATTGGGCCGCATGAGTGAGACGATGGCCCCGAACGACGAGTTCATTCGCGAAGTCGATGAGGAATACCGCCGCGACCAGATGGCTCAGATCTGGAAGCGCTACAATGGAATCATCATTGGCGTGGTGGTGCTGGTCGTTGTTGGCGTGGGCGGCTGGCGCTTCTGGCAGCACACACAGGAGACCCGCGCTCAGGAAGCCGCTGTGCGCTACGAGGAGGCCTTGCGCCTCTCCTCGGAGGACAAGGGACAGGAAGCGCAAGCCGCCTTCGAGAATGTCGTGAAGGAAGATGGCGCCACCGGCTACGCGATGCTTGCCCGCTTCCGCCTCGCGGCCGAGTTGGGCGCTCAGAATGCGGAGAACGGCGCTTCGGCCTTCGACGCGCTCGCCAACGATGCCTCCGTGCCTGCGCTCTGGAAGGACTTGGCGCGCCTTCGCGTAGCATGGTTGCGCATCGACACGGCCGAGCCCGCCAAGCTGCGTCAGGCCGTAGAGCCCTTGGCGGTGCCGTCCAACGCCTGGCGCCATTCTGCAAGGGAACTCTTAGGCTTATCCGGCCTTAAGGCCGGTGATATGGATTATGCCGGTCGTTGGTTCGACCAGATCGCCGCCGATCGCGAGACGCCTTCCTCCTTGAGGCAGCGCCTTGCCATCTACACCGCCCTCGTGGCGGGCGGTCCGGTGCAGGCGACCCAGTAAGATAGGACAAGACATGACGGCGACCGTCGCCATTGTCGGGCGGCCGAATGTCGGCAAATCGACTCTCTTCAACCGCCTCGTCGGCAAGAAGCTGGCGCTCGTGGACGACCGGCCGGGCGTGACCCGCGACCGGCGCGAGGGCGAGGCCAAACTCGGCGATCTCGAATTTCGCATCATCGATACGGCCGGCCTGGAAGAGGCTACCGAGGAGTCGCTTCTCGGCCGCATGCGCGCCCAGACGGAAGCCGCCATCGGCGATGCCGATGTCATCCTCTTCATTATCGATGCTCGCGTCGGGATCCTGCCGGCCGACCGGCCCTTCGCCGAGATGGTGCGCCGCTCAGGCAAGCCGGTGATCCTTATCGCCAACAAGGCTGAGGGATCCGGTGGCATGGCGGGCGCCTATGAAGCCTTTTCGCTCGGCCTCGGCGAGCCGATTCCGCTCTCCGCCGAGCACGGTGAGGGCATGGCCGACCTCTTCGAGGCCCTGATGCCTCACTTCCCCGATCCGAACGAGATGGAGGAAGAGGAGGACGACCCGAACAAGCCGCTGCAGGTCGCCATCGTCGGGCGTCCGAATGCGGGCAAGTCGACGCTCATCAACCGCATGGTCGGCGAGGATCGCCTGCTCACGGGGCCCGAGGCCGGCATCACCCGCGATTCCATCTCGCTCGATTGGGAATGGCGTGGACGTCCCATAAAACTCTTCGACACGGCGGGTCTACGCAAGCGCGCCCGGGTTGAGGACAAGCTCGAAAAGCTCTCCGTCGCCGACGCGCTGCGCGCCGTGCGCTTCGCCGAGGTGGTGGTGGTGCTGCTCGACGCCACGATCCCGTTCGAGAAGCAGGACCTCTCCATCGTCGATCTGGTGGAGCAGGAGGGCCGGGCTCTCGTGATCGGCCTCAACAAGTGGGATCTCGTCGCCGATCAGAAGGGCCTGCTTGCGGACCTGAAGGAAAAGGCTGCCCGCCTGCTGCCGCAGGTGCGCGGCGCGCCGGTGGTGCCGCTCTCAGGTCTCGCCGGCAGCGGCATCGATCCGCTCATGAAGGCGGTATTCCAGGTTTACGAGACGTGGAACACGCGCATCCCGACCGCGAAGCTCAATCAATGGCTCACCGAGGCGCTGGAAGCCAACCCGCCGCCCGCCGTTTCCGGCCGCCGGATCAAGATCCGCTACATGACGCAGGTCAAATCACGCCCGCCGCATTTCGCCGTGTTCGGCAACCAGCTCGACGCTCTGCCGAAGAGCTACACGCGCTATCTCGTGAACGGCCTGCGTGAATCCTTCGACCTCCCTGGCACGCCGATCCGCGTGTCCCTGCGCATGGGCCAGAATCCGTTCGATAGAGAACGGAAATAGAGGCGTTCCACCAACCACCGTGTCATCCCCGGCGGTCCGAAGGACCGGGAAGGGGATTCACTTGCACGCGCTGTTGCTATGGATTCCCTTCCCCTTCGCTACGCTCCGGCCGGGAATGACAATCTTCCTGCCGCCGCGGTGAGCAAACTAGGGTCAATTCGCAGTCGCTCGGCGGAGCGGTCGCGGCAACGTGGCGACATTGGTTGAGATCAACGGCACGAATTCCTTGATCGGCGCGGGGCGGCCGAACAGGTAGCCCTGAGCCTCGGCGCAGCCCTCGAGCCCGAGGAATCGCAGTTCCTCAGAGGTCTCGACGCCCTCGGCGATCACGGGGAGTCCCAGGCCGCGGCCGAGTCCGAGCACGGCGCGCACGATCGCGGCTGCCTGCGGGTTCGTGTGAACCGCCTGGATGAAGGAGCGGTCGATCTTGATCTTGTCGAACGGGAAGGCGCGCAGATTCGAGAGCGAGGAATAGCCGGTCCCGAAATCGTCCATGGCGATATTGACGCCGAGTCCTTTCAGCTTCTGTAGCGTCAGGAGCGCGCGGTTCGGGTCGCGGATCAGAGCCGTCTCGGTGATCTCGATCTCTAGCCGCTCCGGCGGCAGTCCTGTCTCCTTAAGCGTGCGCTGGACGAAGTCCACGAAGCCGTCGCTGGTCAGCTGTAGCGCCGACACGTTGACTGCGACGGTCAACGGCCGCATCCAAGTCGCGGCCTCGCGGCAGGCTTCCCGCATCACCCATTCGCCGATCTTCAGGATCAGTCCGCTGTCCTCCGCGATCTGGATGAAGATCGAGGGCGGGACACCGCCGCGCGTCGGATGCGTCCAACGGAGTAGAACTTCGAACCCGTTGACCTCTCCCGTGTCGACCTGCGCCTGCGGCTGATAAACGACGCTCAGCTCGTCGTTGGCGACCGCGCTGCGCAGATCGTGCTCGATGCTGCGGCGTTCACGAATCTGGGCGCCCATGGCCGCCTCGAAGAAGCGATAGGTACCCTTTCCCTCGGTCTTGGCACGGTACAGGGCTGCATCGGCGCTGGAGAGGAGTTCCGTGTGATCTTTTCCATCGGACGGATAGAGCGCGATGCCGACGCTGACGGAGACGAGACCGGACGGAACCCCTTCCTCGTCCCATTTGAGGTTCTTCAGAATCGTGTCGGCCAGAATCCCCACCTGGGCGGGATCCGTCACATGAGATGCGATGATGGCGAATTCGTCACCGCCGAGACGTGCCAGCATCTGCCCGTCGCCGAGAGCCGCCGAGAGATGCTTTGCGATATCCTGCAGCAGTCGGTCGCCGGTGGCATGCCCGTAGAGATCGTTGACCTCCTTGAAGCCGTCGAGATCGAGGCACAGCAGCGCCATCTGCCGCTTTGTTCGCCGGTGCAGGCGAATTTCTCGGTCCAGGCGATGATCGAAGCTTGCGCGGTTGTCCAGACCGGTGAGCGGATCGTGATGGGCCAGATAGCGGATCTGGGCTTCTGCATTCCTGCGGTCGCGAAGATCGCGGAAGGCGACCACGTTGTGTGGAGCGCCGTTGTAATTGATCTGCCGGGCTATCAGCTCGACGGGGAGCAGGGTGCCGTCCGCGTTCCGTAGGTCGGTTTCGATGGGCTGTCCCAGGGACGCGAACAGCTTATCCCGCTTGGAGCTGTCGGGAATCCATGCGGCCAGGGTCTGGCCCACGATCTGCTCGGATTTGAGGCCAGTCAGCTGCGCGAAGCTCTGGTTGACCGTCATGATGGTGTCGCCGTCGCAGAGCACGAGCCCCTCGACGGCCGCATCGGTGAGATCGCGCATGCGCTCCATCTCAAGATAGGCGCGCCGACGCTCCCGGATGTCGAGCCACAGGGCAACGACGGCGAGCAGAAGAATGGCAAGGCTGATGAACGCGACGCCGATGGCGAGCCATTCCGTGCGGAGGGACGAGGGCGACAGCGCGACGCTGGGATCGGGCGTGATCGCGACCGCGCCCATGGCGGTGAAATGGTGGCTGCAGATCGCGAGCGTGAGCAGCAGCGCACCCACGACCTTGGATGTGATCGAAAAGCTGCTTAGCGCCACGAACAAGGCGCCCGCGCCGATCACCGCTCCAAGCAGGATCGAGGTCGTTACCAGAGCCCAGTTCCACGCGATGGTGCCGGCGACCTCGAAGGCCGCCATACCGGTATAATGCATCACGGCGATGCCGCTGCCAACGATGGCGCCGCCGATCCAGGGCCCTGCCACAAGGCCCCGCAGGAGCGCGATGCCGAGACCGATGCCGGTGAGCATGACGGCGGCGACCAGAGAGATGATTGTCAGCGAGACATTGTAGGCGGTCGGCAGAGATGGGGAGAAGGCCAGCATCGCAATGAAATGCGTGGCCCAGATGCCAAAGCCCGTCGACGCGGCTGCGATGCCGAGCCAGGCGATGCGGCTGTTGCGATCCGAGCGGCGCACATGATGCAGCAGATTGACACCGGTCAGCGATGCCAGGGCACAGACCAGGGCTGCCAGAGCGACAAGCCGGAGATCGTGTGTGGCAATGATGCAATCGTAAACGGTGAGCATAATGGGCCTTTGCAGGCTTTACGCCGCAGCGATGCCATCGTGGGCGAGGGAGGCCTGTCGAAAAACAGAGATGAGGAATGAGACAATCCGGTCTTTCACCGGTATGGCGGGGCGGCATCATGCCTTTGGATCGGCATTACGCGCGTGAACCCCAATCCGCCATGAATAACGGGGATTTAACCCGCCCCGTAAGATGAGGCAACGCCTCCGCGAGTCAACGAAGGGCGGAGAGGATGACGCGCCTATCGGGAGATAGGGTTAATGGTGGATGATTTGCAGATGCTGTCTTCACTTGAGCAAGCTCGCGCACCCCGGTCCGGAAGATCAAGTTATAACATCTTCAAAACGTCCCCAACGCCCCCGGCGGGGCGGCAGCGAGAGGCTGGGCACCAATTAGACCGGTGATACGCCCTGCATCAGGCGGGGCGCGCCGACGCGCGGGAGAACGCCTTCGCGCATGACGATCCGGCGCAAGGGACCGATATTGCTCAGGGCCAGAAGCCCAGCGCCGCGCAGGAAATCGGTTGGGATCATGCCGGTGAGCAGCGTTCGGTTGAGACCGTCCACGGCTGCCGTACGCAAACGGACATCGAGATCCCGGCCGCGCTGATACTGCGTCAGGGTCTGATCCGATCCGGGGGCGTGACCCTCATCCCCTCCATCGATGACGGCATCCCTCAACGACGCGACATCGCGGAAGCCGAGATTGAGGCCCTGGGCGCCAATGGGCGGGAAGACATGCGCGGCCTCCCCAACGAGGGCCAGGTTTCGCGACCAGTAGCGATTGACCGACAGGCCGCTCATCGGCACGAGCCCGCGCGGACCATCGATGCGCATGGCGCCGAGATGCGACTGCGCCTGCCGCTCGATGGCAAGGGCCAGGGCAGCATCGTCGAGGTTCGAGAGGTGCTCCGACTCCTCCTCGCTCGTTACCCAGACAAGGCTCGAGCGGCGACCGGGCAGGGGCACCAGGGTGAAGGGTCCGTGACGGGTGTGGAATTCGGTCGAGGTTTCCCGGTGGTCCCGATCATGGGCCAGGATCGCCGTCACGGCCGATTGCGGATAGGACCAAGTTTGAGTGCTGATCCCAGCGATTTGGCGCAGCTTGGAATTCCTTCCATCCGCCGCAACCACGAGGCCGGTCCGGATCGAAGTGCCATTGGCAAGGGCAAGGGTTGCTCCCGCCTCGTCGGTTGTGAAGCCGGTCGCGAATTCCGGGATGAGGGTCAGATGTTCGCGGGACCGGGCTGCCTCGGCGAGCGTCTCGACGAGAGCGACGTTCTCGATGTTCCAGCCGAAGGCGTCGAGGCCGATCTCGCCGGCCCGGAAGGAGGCCGGGGGTGGCCGGAACAGGCTGCCCGTATCGTCGATGATGCGCATGGTTTCGAGCGGCGCCGCAACGGAGGCGACTGAAGGCCAGACGCCAAGCGCTTCCAGAAAACGCACCGACCCGTTGAGCAGGGCGACCGTCCGTCCATCCCGGCGCATGTCGAGGCCGCCGATGAGAACGGTGTTGTAGCCGTCACGGGCGAAGGCGAGCGCAGCGCTCAATCCCACAGCTCCGGCGCCGACGACGGCGATGTCATAGGTGTTATCGGTCACGGGGCTCTCCCACCACCAGGTTGTGGACGGTTCGCGGACTCACAATAAACCACGGATTCGGCATTGCCGACCGGCGCGCCGCTTCCCTATGATCGTTCCACAACGGAAGCGCACACCCGTACGGCCCTTGCCAAGAGCCGCGCGGGCCGTCATCCATGTGCAAATTCCTAGCCCGTCGCAACCCTTAAGTCAGAGTCGCTTGTGTGAAGCCAGACGTATCACCATCGGGGCCACCCCTCGTCGAACTTCAAGGGATCAGCAAGCGCTATGGCGACCTTCTCGCCAATGACGGAATCAACCTCGCCATCGAACCGGGCGAGATCCATGCCCTTCTGGGGGAAAACGGCGCCGGCAAGTCGACCCTGGTCAAGATTCTCTACGGCGTCATCGAGCCGAGCGCCGGGGAGATCCGTTGGGAAGGCAGGCCCGTTTCCATTGGCTCTCCGGTCGAGGCGCGGAATCTCGGCCTCGGCATGGTGTTCCAGCATTTCTCGCTGTTCGACGAACTGACGGTGGCTGAGAACATCGCGGTGGCTCTGTCGGGCGAGTGGAGCCTGTCGATGGTCCGCAGCAAGCTGGGCGAAATCAGCCGGACCTATGGCTTGGCGCTTGATGCCGACCGGGCGGTCTGGACGCTCTCGGCGGGCGAACGCCAGCGCATCGAGATCGTCCGCTGCCTGCTTCAGAATCCGAGGCTGCTGATCCTCGACGAGCCGACCTCGGTTCTCACGCCTCAAGAAGCCAAGCATCTCTTTACCACCCTGGACCGGCTCTCGGCCGAGGGCTGCTCCATTCTTTACATCTCCCATAAGCTGGAGGAGGTGCGCCGCCTGTGCCGCCGCGCCACGATCTTGCGGGCCGGGCGCGTGGTCGCCACCATCGATCCACGGGCGAAAAACGCCCGCGAGATCGCTGCATTGATGGTCGGTAACGAGGTCGGCGAGGTCCGCACCGACGCGCCGCATCATGTCCAGGGCGAGGTGCTCAAGGTCTCGAACCTGTCCGTGCAATCCGGCGGATTGCACGGACAGGCTTTGCGCGACATCGATCTCGTTGCCCGAGCCGGTGAGGTCGTGGGCATTGCTGGCGTCGCGGGCAACGGGCAGAGCGAGTTGTTTGCGGCGCTGTCAGGCGAGCGCCTGGCGGACCGGCCCGATGTCATCGTCATCGCAGGGAAGCCTGCAGGCATCTTGAACATCGACGCTCGGCGCCGGTTGGGGGCCGCATTCGTGCCGGAGGAACGCTTGGGCCATGCGGCAGCACCGACCCATCGCCTGAGCGAGAATACCCTGATCTCGCATGCCGCCGCGGAAGTGAGTCGCTCGGGCTTTATTCTCGTGAACGCTGCCAAGCGACTGGCCCGCTCGATCATCCAAAGCTTCGACGTGCGCACGCCCGAGGGCGATCCACAGGCGCGCAAGCTCTCCGGTGGCAACCTGCAGAAATTCGTGATCGGCCGCGAGATCATCCGCAAGCCGAAGCTCATCATCGTCGATCAGCCCACATGGGGCGTGGACGCAGGAGCCGCGCGTCTCATTCGTCAGGCACTCGTCGATCTCGCCCGTGCTGGCAGCGCTGTTGTCGTCGTGAGCCAGGATCTCGACGAGCTGTTCGAGACGGCGGATCGGATGGCCGTCATCCACCAGGGCCATTTAAGCCCGCTGAAACCGGTCGGTGAATGGACCAAGGAAGCCATCGGCCTCGAAATGCTCGGTGTCGCACAAGCCCAAGGGGATGCTCATGCGCTTTGAGCTGACGCCCCGTCCCAGCGTATCTCCCGTCATGCGGGCGCTTGCTCCAGTCGCGGCCTTCGTGACCGCCTTCCTGATCGCCGGCTTCGTCATCTGGCTGATGGGGCGCTCGCCCATCGCGGCCTTCGACGTCTATGTGCTCCAGCCCCTGAGCGATCCCTGGTCTTTGCAGGAGCTGCTCGTCAAGGCGACGCCATTGGCGCTGATCGCCATCGGCCTGTCCTATTGCTTTCGCGCCAATCTCTGGAACATCGGCGCGGAAGGCCAGTATGTGATCGGCGCCGTACTCGGCAGCTGGCTTGCGCTCAGGACCCATGGCACCGATGCCGGAGCCTGGGTGCTGCCGCTCATGCTGCTGCTCGGCATTGTCGGCGGTGCGCTCTACGGGTTGATCCCGGCCTTCCTGAAGACTCGGTTCGGCGTCAACGAAATCCTGACCAGCCTCATGCTGGTCTATGTGGCGCAGCTCATCCTCGATTATCTCGTGCGCGGCCCGTGGCGCGATCCAAAGGGTTTCAACTTCCCGCAATCGGTCACCTTCGACCCGTCGGCGACGCTTCATCCCGTGCTGGAAGGGGGGCGCGTCCACTTCGGAACCGTGTTCGCCCTGATCGCCGTTCTGCTGACCGCCGTGATCCTCGGGCGGACCCTGTTCGGTTATCGGCTCAAACTGACAGGTGACGCGCCTCGCGCGGCGCGGTTTGCCGGCTTCAGCTCCAAGTCGACGACCATGGCGGTTTTTGCCATCTCGGGTGGCTTGGCCGGGTTGGCCGGAATTTCCGAGGTCTCAGGCCAGATCGGACAGCTCCAGCCCTCGATCTCGCCCGGCTACGGCTTCACGGCCATCACCGTGGCCTTCCTGGGCAGGCTCAACCCCATCGGCATCCTCATTGCGGCCCTCGTCGTCGCCCTGACCTTTATCGGCGGCGAGAGCGCTCAGATCCTCTTGAAGCTGCCGCTCGATCTCACGCAGGCCTTCCAGGGCATCCTGCTGCTCTGCGTGCTGGCGGCCGATGCCCTGGTGAGCTACCGCATTCGTTTCGTCACACGGGGAGGGGGCAAGTGACCACTTTCGAGGCCATCCTTCTTACCATCGTCACGGCCTCCACGCCTCTCCTGATCGCAGCCCTGGGCG
This sequence comes from Microvirga sp. GN3, assembly GCF_055792825.1. Classification (NCBI taxonomy): domain Bacteria; kingdom Pseudomonadati; phylum Pseudomonadota; class Alphaproteobacteria; order Hyphomicrobiales; family Methylobacteriaceae; genus Microvirga; species Microvirga sp. GN3. The sequence continues at coordinate 8,242 of NZ_JBVVAK010000006.1, read as the reverse complement.
AGTTGGTGACGGAACGCTCCGGCGTCCTCAACCTCGGTGTCGAGGGTATGATGGCTATGGGGGCGGCCTGCAGTTTCGCCGCCGCCGTTACCTTCGACTCGACGCTGCTCGGCGTTGCCGCCGGAATGCTGGCCGGGACCCTGATGGCCGCCCTGTTCGCCCTCGTGGTGCTGGGCTTCGCCGCGAACCAGGTCGGATCGGGCCTTGCGCTGACCATCTTCGGCCTCGGTTTGTCCGGCCTGATCGGCGCTCCCTTCGTCGGTGCGAGGCGCGATCCTATCCAGCACATCGACATTCCGCTCCTGAGCGATATCCCCGTGATCGGGCGCCTGTTTTTTGAGCAGGACCTCTTCGTCTACGCCTCGATCGCGCTCACGATTCTGGTGGCCATCTACCTCACCCGGACCCGCTCCGGCCTGACCCTGCGCTCGATCGGCGAGAACCATACCTCGGCCAATGCGCTAGGTCTGCCGGTCTGGCGCGTGCGCTTCCGAGCCATCTTGTTCGGCGGCGCATGTGCCGGTTTGGCGGGGGCCTATCTCGCCCTTGTCTACACCCGTTTCTGGTCGCCCGGCATGACGGCGGGACGCGGCTGGATTGCCCTTGCCCTCGTGGTCTTTGCTGCTTGGCGGCCGGGTTGGGTGCTGGTCGGCGCCTACATCTTCGGAGCCGCCACGGTGCTCCAGCTGCACGCCCAGGCTGCTCAGTTCGGAGTGCCCTCTCAGCTGCTCTCAGCGGTGCCGTATCTGGCGACAATCATCGCCCTGCTGCTCCTGTCCCTACGCCGCGGCAGAGCTATCGGAGCGCCCGGATCTCTGGGTGTACCGTTCGTGCCTGACCGGTGAGCAAAGTGATGTTAATCTGACCAAAGTGTAGGCAGAGGAATTCTTGCCAGAAGCCTTCAGACCTGCGACGGAGTGTTTGAAATCCAACCTCGAGGGAACGAGCATGTTTTCAGGGAAAGTCTTTGGGGCCGTGGCGGGGGCGACGGTCCTGGCTCTGTCCGCGACCGGCGCATTCGCGCAGGCGAAGGACAAGATCAAGGTCGGCTTCATCTATGTCGGTCCGGTGGGCGACCATGGCTGGAGCTACCAGCACGATCAGGGTCGCCAAGCGATCGAGAAGGCCTTTCCGGGCAAGGTGACGACCACCTTCGTGGAGAGCGTGCCGGAGGCCGATTCCGAGCGTGCCATCGAGCAACTCGCCCGCACCGGCCATGACCTGATCTTCACGACCTCCTTCGGCTTCATGGAGCCGACTGTGCGTGTCGCCAAGAAGTACCCGAACATCAAGTTCGAGCACGCGACAGGCTTCAAGCGCGCTCCGAACCTCTCGACCTATGCGGCAAAGTTCCACGAGGGCCGCTACATTACCGGCGTTATTGCCGGCAAGATGACCAAGACCAACACTATCGGCTATGTCGGTGCCTTCCCGATCCCGGAAGTGATCGCCGGTATCAACTCCTACTTCCTCGGCGCGCAGTCGGTAAACCCGAACGTCAAGATCAAGGTCGTGTGGGCGAACTCCTGGTATGACCCTGCGAAGGAAGGCGATGCCGCCAAGGCTCTGCTCGACCAAGGCGTCGACGTGATGGCGCAGCACACGGACAGCCCGGCCCCGCTCCAGGCAGCCGAAGCTCGCGGCAAGGTCGGCTTCGGTCAGGCCTCCGACATGGCGCGCTTTGCTCCGAAAGGGCAGCTGACCGCCATCGTGGACAACTGGAGCGACTACTACGTCGCGCGAACCAAGGCCGTTCTCGATGGCACCTGGAAGTCGGAAGATACCTGGGGCGGTCTGAATGCCCACATGGTCGTGATGTCGCCCTACAAGAACATGCCCGACGACGTGAAGAAGATGGCCGAGGAAACCGAAGCCGCGATCAAGTCCGGAGCGCTCAACCCCTTCAAGTGCCCGGTCATCGGCCAGGACGGCAAGGAGATCGAGTGCAAGGGCAAGGGCGCGCTGTCCGACGAGCAGGTGCTCGGCATGAACTTCTACGTAAAGGGTATCGACGACAAGATCCCGCAATAAGCTGGAAGCAGGCTTGGATTGGAACGAGGGCGGCCGGGCGACCGGCTGCCCTTTTCATTGCGATCTCTATATTCATCATCAGACATGCAGAGGATGAAGAATGGTCGAACGGGCGACGATCAAACCGGGTGAGAACGACATTCTCATCGTCGTGGATGTTCAGGTCGACTTCCTGCCGGGCGGAGCGCTCGCCGTGCCTGACGGCGATGCGGTGATCGAGCCCATCAATCGGCTTGCGAAAACCTTTCGCCATGTGGTGCTGACGCAGGACTGGCATCCGGCAGGGCATGCCTCCTTCGCCTCGAGCCATCCTGCCAGGCAGCCCTTCGAGATGACCGACCTGCATTACGGTCCGCAGGTGCTCTGGCCGGATCATTGCGTGCAGGGAACTGCCGGCGCCGAGATCGCGCGGGAACTCGATATCCCGCATGCGCAACTCGTCATCCGCAAAGGCTACAATGCGGGGATCGACAGCTATTCGGGATTCAAGGAGGCCGACCGGCAGACCTCGACTGGACTTGCGGGCTATCTGAAGGAGCGCGGGTTCCGCCGTGTATTCTGCGCGGGGCTGGCGCTCGATTTCTGCGTCGCCTGGACGGCCCTCGATGCCGCGGGGGCTGGGTTTGAGACCTACCTGATCGAGGATGCCTCCCGGGCCATCGACACGAACGGTTCGCTTGAGAAAGCGCGGCAGGATTTGAAGACTGCCGGCGTTCAGACGATCAAGAGCGATCAGATTGCGGGTGCTTGAACACTCGCGCTGACACTAAGACTGTTCCGGACTTGATCTGAGGCATTGCTCGGCTGTCATCCCCGGCGCCCCAAAGGGCCGGGAAGGGGATCCATAGCGCCAAGCGTGCGAGTGGCTTTCCATCCCCTTCGCTCCGGCCGGGAATGACACTGCGGCGCTCAAGCTCATCAGGATCACTGGCACAAGGCCGATGATGACGTGGCGGGAGTTGCAAACCGCTTGCAGACTACTTAAACCGCCGTCCCGTGGAGGTCGTACTCGTCCGAGCTCTCGATCTTCACGTTGAGGATCTCGCCTGGCTTCAGCGGCGTCTTCGAGGCCACGTAGACGGAGCCGTCGATCTCGGGGGCGTCGTATTTGGTGCGGCCGGTGGCGACCGTGGCGCCCTGCTCGTCGATGATGACGGGCAGCGTCTTGCCGACCTTGCCCTTGAGGATCTTGGCACTGACCTTCTGCTGGGTCTGCATGAAGCGGTGCCAGCGCTCTTCCTTGACCTCCGGCGCAACCGCACCATCGATGTCATTGGCGGGCGCGCCCTGCACCGGCTCGTACTGGAAGCAGCCCGCCCGGTCGATCTTGGCGTCCTTCAGCCATTGCATGAGGAAATCCACGTCCTCTTCCGTCTCACCAGGGAAGCCGACGATGAAAGTCGAGCGGATGGCGAGATCCGGACAGATCTCCCGCCACTTGCGGATACGCTCCAGGGTCTTTTCCTGGTTGCCAGGGCGGCGCATGGACTTCAGGACACGCGGCGAGGCGTGCTGGAAGGGGATGTCGAGATAGGGAAGGATCTTGCCTTCGGCCATCAGTGGGATGACCTCGTCCACGTGCGGGTAGGGGTAGACGTAATGCATGCGCACCCACATGCCGAGATCGCCCAGCTCCCTGGCGAGTTCGAAGAAGCGGGTGCAGACCTCCCGGTCCTTCCACAGGCTCGGCTGGTACTTGATGTCGAGGCCGTAGGCGCTGGTGTCCTGCGAGATCACCAGGAGTTCCTTTACCCCGGCCTTGGCGAGCTTCTCGGCCTCGCGCAGCACATCGGCGATGGGACGGCTGACGAGATCGCCGCGCAGCTTGGGGATGATGCAGAAGGAGCAGCGGTTGTTGCAGCCCTCGGAAATCTTCAGATAGGCGTAGTGCCGCGGCGTCAGCTTCACGCCCTGGGGCGGGACGAGGTCCACGAACGGGTCATGGGCCGGTGGCACGGCCTGATGGACGGCCGAGACGACGGATTCATAAGCCTGGGGACCGGTGATCGCTAGGACGTTGGGGAACTGGTCGCGGATCTGCTCCGGTTCGGCGCCCATGCAGCCGGTGACGATGACCTTGCCGTTTTCTGCCATGGCCTCGCCAATGGCCTCGAGCGACTCGGCCTTGGCGCTGTCGAGGAAGCCGCAGGTGTTGACGATCACTACATCGGCCCCGTCATGCTCCTTGGTCAACTGGTAACCTTGGGCGCGAAGCTGGGTGATGATGCGCTCGGAATCGACCAGGGCCTTGGGGCAGCCCAGGGATACGAACGAGACTTTCGGCGCGGGAGCATTCATCCGCAAAAAATCCAATCTTCCATCGAAACTGACAATCCGGAAGGTACCCGCCTAAGGCCGCGTCGACGCGAATTCTGGCCGGGAAACCCGTCGATCGAGGGCAGGAACACTTGGCACACCCGGTGGCACCGCGCCCGGACCTGCTGGATGTGTTACCTGGATCGATCCAGCGCCTCGCGCAGGCGCCCCAGGAGGACACGAGCGCGCGACTTGACGCGCGTGTGCCTTTACAACACCGGGTCCGCCTTTACAACATCCGGGTTGCCGCGGGTACCGGCTGTCGTCGGTCGGCCTTGTCCAGCTTCTGGACTGGCCCTCCTAACCGACTTGGCCAGCGAGGAGCCGAAGCTCGGCCTTGCCGTCTTGGATAGTTGCCGTCGAGTGGGGTGATCGGAGTCAGCGTCCAAGCTTGAAAAATCGTTCAAGGGGAGTAGCCCACATGCACGCTATACTGCTTGTTCCGCGTGCGTCACTTTCCCTCTCCTGGGCATAGGGGGCAGGTTGAGCCGTACTGCACAGAGCATTCAGGAATTTGACGGGAGCTTCTTCCGGGAACTTTTTGAGCCGTGAATCCGCATAGGCTTGGAGAGAAGTCGCAAGACAGAAGCGGCTCTCAATTGAGCGGGCGCGATTACACTGATGGACTAGTTTGTACAGGGAGGTAACGGAGGCATACTTCCCATTAAACGTTGCTCACCTTATTCCAATTCCGCAAGACGCTATGGCAAGCCCATGTTTTCCGTTGCTGATTTTCTGCAAAGGTGCCCCTCCATCTACGCGGGCTCACGTCGCATGATCGATGACGTGTCCCAGATGGGGCCGGAAGAACTGAAACGATTCCAAGCGCAGCAAATCAAAAAAGTGATAACGTGGACTCGCGACCTCCCCGAACAGAATTATCCCGCAGATTTTGAGAATTTTCCCGTTCTTACCAAGGATGAGGTGCGGTCGAAGCCTCAAGCGTTTCTGCGCCGTGGCCTTCTTCCGACGTCGAATAAGCAAACCAGCGGCACAAGCGGTACTGCCTTGGCTGTAAGGCGCTCCCTTCGTTCTGTTGTATTCGAGCAGGCTGCAATCGATTGGATCATGGGGCAGGCAGGCTTTGATTTGGCCCGGTCTCGGGTCGCGGTGCTACGCGGGTCCGACATCAAGCCGCTTGACGATACCGCTCCACCTTACTGGCGCCAGGAGCGAGGTGGACGATACCTTGTTTTCTCGAGCAACCACCTTAACTCGAAGACGGCAAAATCCTTCCATGAGGCTCTGACTGCATTCAGGCCCGATATCCTCTTCGTCTATCCGTCGGTCGCGGAACATCTGGTTCGCCTCCTTAAAGCCGCGAGACTCCAGCTGAGATGCGCCGCTGTGCTGGCATCCTCCGAGGCGCTGCCAATTGAGAGTCGGAAGCGAATCTCAGAGTTCTTCGCGGCACCTGTGATCGATTTCTATGGTCAGGCTGAGCGGGTCTCCTTTGCTTACTCTCTTGATCCAGACGATTATAGATTTCTTCCCTCCTACGCGCTTACGGAATTACTTCCGCAGGATATCAATCAGGGATTTGAGATTGTTGGAACGCCTTTTCATAACTCAGCGCAGATCCTCGCGCGGTACTGTACCGGCGATCTCATCGAGCTGAAGCATTCGCAGCAATCCTTGCTAGACATCGTCAATGGACGTGAAACATTCAAAGGAATTTCTGGGCGGATCAATGATGTGCTCTTCGGGCCATCGGGAGAGATCCTGGTCGGAATCGATCATATCCCTCGTGGGCTGGCTTCTCTCGGACGCTTTCAATTCGTGCAGAAAGACGCGACGTTTGTTCAGATACTGGTACAGAAAGATGGGCCGGTTCAACCGTCCGACGAGCTCCTGGTCTTGAACAAAGCACGCCTCAAACTGCCTGCATCAATGCGGGTCGAGGTGAATTTCACAGATGAGCTTCGCCGCACGCGCTCAGGAAAGATCCCATTTGTCATCCACGAAATGACGTGATGATCAAAGGTTTGATGCACTCAAACGCGATCATATTTGCGGTACGCATCCGCCGAGGACCGCGGAATTTCGGCCGCGGCGTGGTAAAGTGGCCGTATGGAGATCGACCACGACAAGATCGATGAGGCGGTTCTCGCCCTGCTGTGGCTGACGCTGCATGATGGCGATCGGGCCTGGAAGGGTTTTGACTGGGCAACGATGAACAGGCTCTATGAGAAGGGCTTCATCTGCGACCCGGTCAACAAGACCAAGTCCGTCGTGCTCACCGATGAGGGGCTGCAGAAAGCCGAGGAACTCTTCAAGGTGCTGTTTACGCGAAAGCCCTGAGATCAGGCCGCGGCTTGCTCGTCCCGCTGCGCCTTCCAGTTCCAGGGCAGGAGCTCGGCAAGGCGTTTGGCCGGGTGCTCGGGCAGTCGCGTCAGAACGTCCGCCAGCCAAGCGCGCGGGTCAACCTCATTGAGCTTACAGGTCTCGACCAGCGTGTACAGCGCCGCTGCCCGATGGCCACCCACATCCGAGCCGGCAAACGTCCAGTTCCGGCGCCCGACTGCAATGCCGCGGATCGCCCGCTCGGCGGCATTGTTCGACAGGCAGACCCGCCCGTCCTCGAGGAAGAGCGCGAACGAAGACCAACGCCGCAGCATGTAATTGATGGCTTTGGCCGTCTCACTCTTGGGCGACAACCGCCCACGCTGAGCCCGCAACCAGGTCTCCAGATCATCCACCAGAGGCTTGGACTGAACGGCACGGCTGGCGCGTCGCTCGTCAGGCGGCCGGCCGATGATCGCGCGCTCGATCGCAAACAGCGCATCGATGCGCTTGACTGCCTCGATCGCGATCGGAGCCTTCTTCAACTCAGCCAGTTCAAAGAATGGGCGGCGCGCATGCGCCCAGCACGCTGCCTCAGTCGCCGGGCCGGTCGCACGACCCGGTTCATACAGTTGTCCGAAGCCGGAATAGGCATCCGCCTGCAGGATCCCGCTGTAGCTCTTCAGGAAAGACTGCGGGTGCTCACCCTTGCGATCGGCCGAGTAGAAGTATACCGCAGCCGGCGGATCGCTGCCGCCAAAGGGACGGTCATCACGCACCACGGTCCAGAGCCGGCCAGTCCTCGTCTTGCCCTTGGCCAGCACCGGCACCGGTGTGTCGTCCGCGTGCAGCCGCTCGGCTTTGAGGACATGCTCGGTGATCAGCGCGCTCAGAGGCTGGGTCGCCACCGCGACCGCACCGATCCAGTCGCACAGGGTCGAGACATCCAGATCGACCCCTTCCTGGGCGAACACCGCGCTCTGGCGGGTCAGCGGCAGATGCAGTCCGAACTTGCCGACCGTGATCTCGGCCAGCAGGTGGGGACCGGCGCGGCCGCGCGGAATGGCATGGAAGGGTGCGGGCGTCTCGGTGATCGTCTCGCAGGCCGCACAGCTGAACTTCTCGCGCACCGTCTCCACCACGACCCACCGCGCCGGGATGCGCTCCAGGGTCTCGGTCACCACCTCGCTGAGTTTGCGCAGGCCTCCGCCACAGCAGGCGCACGAAGTTGGGCCAGGAAGGACGACGCGCCGGCGCGGCAGGTGTCCGGGCAAGGGCCGGCGAGCGGGCTTGGCCCGCTTCAACTCCTCGACTGTCCACCGGGGCGCCTCCGGCGCCGCGCCGGCATCCTTCGCCTCGGCCTCGGCATCCAGGTGAGCGGCGCTCTCCTCCAGGTCTTCCAGAGCGAGCATCAGCTGCTCGAGACGGGCACTGCGTTCCGATGAGGTGCCAAAGTGCTGACGGCGCAACTTGGCGATCTGCAGCTTGATACCAGGTCCCTGAAGGTCTGACTCGTTCGTGATTTCCAGGATTGCGGTGGGTGTGATTCAACTTGGTGAGCCAAGGAGGGTTGCCATGCCGATCCCACTCCGCTCTGACTTCGATGCTTCTC